>JAJFLT010000275.1 GCA_021772555.1 Opitutales bacterium
GATTTCGACGAGGGTGAAGCCCTTTCGCCTTTTTTTATTATCTACATGTATGGAGTTATTATTCATTATGTTCTTCCTTCTTTTGCGTATTATTGATCAATAATTAATTATGTGCACAAAAAGTCAGGGGCGGGCGTAGAAGGCCGAATATCCCCCCAGAATCATTCGGTTCAAAATCGAGCGCAACATTACAGGCAGTTTCCCAAAGTGGTAAATTATAAACAGATCGGTTGCGACCAATGCTTCGGTCAAAACCGCAAATAAATACAATAACTTTTTTCCACTCCTTTGCAACCTATAACCTGCACCGAAACAATTGTATTCATTTTCTATGTAACCAAGTAGTTGTGAGAGGTTTGTGAATAAATTACTCTTGTCCACAGGGATAAAAATGCCTCTTTTGGTTGATAATTTTTTACCTTTTCTTTACCAGGAACCATGTCCGACCAAACTACGACCATCGCCCAAATCAAAGATAATATCCGGTCTTTTGTCGAGGAGAGGGATTGGCAGCAGTTTCATTCTCCCAAAAACCTGTCCATGGCCATTGCGGCAGAAGCGGCCGAATTGATGGAGCATTTTCTGTGGGACGATGCCGATCAAAGCCGTAAACGATTTTCCGATCCGCAAAAGGCGATCGAGATCCGCCAGGAAATTGCCGACATCCTCATTTATACCTTTGAATTCGCCGACGAGGCCGGCATCGATCTGACCGAGGCCATCGCGCAGAAACTGGAGAAGAATGCCCAAAATTACCCGGTCAATAAATCGCGGGGCAATTGTTTGAAATACACGGAACTGTAATCGGTCCGGGGCCGGAGGTACCGGCGTTTCAACTCTTCCTTAGAGGGCCTCTTAAATGGTTTCCGTGTCTGGGGCTGAGGCAAAGGATGTCCAACTGCCTTTCCGGGTCGGGCAGGCGAGCCCGGATTCGAGAGCGTGGAGGAATTTTTCCCTCCGCCACGGTCGCGCCCCGAACGTCGCCAGGTGCGCTGTCTCCAACTGGCAATCGATGAAGGAATAATCCCATTTCCGCAAACGGCAGACCAGTGAATGCAGGGCTACCTTGGAGGCATTGGCCACGTGTTGAAACATCGATTCTCCAAAAAACATGTTTCCCAGGGAAATGCCGTAGAGACCGCCGACCAAATGCTTTTCCTGCCAGCACTCCACGCTGTGGGCGTAACCTTCGGCGTGCAGTTCTCCATACGCCTTTAACATTTCAGGTGTAATCCAGGTACCCTTCTGCCCGCGCCTCTCAACCGTTGCGCAATTTTCGGCCACTTGCACAAAAGCAGTGTCGAAAGTGATTTCCCAACCCTCCTTATTCAGAACCCTTTTGAGGCCGTGGGGGCAATGATATTCCGCCAGGGGCAAAACCATGCGGGGATCGGGGCTCCACCAATAAACGGGTTCTCCTTCGCTGTACCACGGGAAAATGCCCTGGGCATAGGCCGAGAGCAGTATTTCAACGGAAAGAGGGCCACCCATGGCGAGGGGAGCATCGGCCGGAGCCTCTTCTGGATCGGTGAAGATTTTCGGCCATTGTGAGCCCATAACAATCCCACGGCTCAACTTCCGGATCCGCCGGCTTCGTTAGATTTTTTCGAGCCCCCCGTATAAATGCTGACCTCAGCCTCTTCCCCGCCAAGAATCTCCTTTGCCCTCCGCAACGCCTTGGCCGTGGAGAGGGTCGGGTTTTGAGCCGCGTCAGCAAATATATTCTCCCGCCCGATGACCTCGATGAGGCCCGAATTTTTAAAAACCCGCACCACCGGTTTGCGCGCCTCGCTGACCAGCAAATGGCGATCGTGGCGACACATGGATTCTGCAAGTTCCATCAGGGCGAGGACACTGGTGGCGTCGAGGTGGTGGGCGTTTCTCATTTTCAATACCACAATTTTCAGGTTGGGGTCTTCCACCACCCGGCGCATCTGGTCTCGAAACAGTTCCGCCGCCCCAAAAAAAAGCGCTCCCTCGACATGGACGATGGAGACCTTCGGGTCCGGGCGCTTGCATTCTTCACCCAAGGGCGTCAACTGACCACTCTCGCCAGCCGTATATTCGACCAGTTCCGGTACCGCGGCCTTGTTTAAGAAAAGAATGATAGAAGTAACGACCCCTAGAATGATACCCAACTCCAACTTGATAAAGAGAGCGGCCAAAAAGGTGGTGGCAAAGACGATGGCGTCCGACCGGGTGGATTTAATGGCGATGCGGATATGAAAGCGGCTGAGAAGAGAAAGGCCGATGGCGATGACGAGCACCCCCAGCACCGGTTGCGGAATAAAACGGGTGAATGAACCCAGGGCCAGAGCCATCCCAGCGCAAACCGCTCCACACAGCAGGCTGGCCACGCCCGAAGCCGCCCCGCTGGCCGCGTTCAGTTTGGACCGGCTGAGCGAGCCCGAGGCGGGCATTCCCGAGAAAAAGGCACAGGCGATGTTGGCCATGCCCATGCCGAACATTTCCTGGTTGGCGTCCATGCGCTCGCCGGACTGGGCGGCCAGCGATTTTCCAATGGAAGTTCCCTCCAGGATACAGAGAAAGGCAATGATGAGGGCCGTTCCCGCCAACTGGCTGATCCAGGCCGCTTCCAAAGGGGGAATGGTCAGCGTCCAGGTTCTGACGTCAATGGCGGAAAGCATTTGCACTTCACCGACTTGCCAGTCGGACAGTATGGCTGATTGAAGAGCGGCCATTTTCAGCCCAAAAGCCAGCAATGAGCCGAATACGATGCAAATGGCTACATTGGGCAGGGCGCGAAACTTTTTCTGCAAAAAGATGAAGGCTCCCGCGGTGGCCAGAGCGAGGATGACCGATGGTAAATGGGAGCCCGGCAAGGACTCGAGGGTCAGCCCTAACAACCCGAAAAAAGTGGTTCCCTCGGGGATTTCAAAGTCGACCCCCAAAACCTTGCGAACCTGGTTGGCCACAATAAAAAGGGCTGCCGCCGAAATGTAGCCCGTGACTACCGTCCGGGAAACGTATTGGATGAAATTGGCGACCCGGAAAAAAGCGCCCACCACCAGGAATAGGCCGATCATCAAAACCAACAGAGGCGTCAAAGCCAGTTTTTCCGCCGGAGTGACATTGAACGCCAAAAAAGAGGTAAACAGCAGAATGGCCGTCGCATTGGTCGGCCCCAACATGATGAAGCGGGTGCCGGAAAAGAGCGGCCCCACGAGGGCGGCCACGGCAGAGCCATAGATGCCATAATGGATCGGCAGGCCAGCGATGTAGGCGTAGGCCATGCCCTGGGGCAGGGCCAGCAGGGCCACATTGATGCCCGCTTTTAAATCCTGTTTGGCATCGTTTCCCCCATAACCGCGCGCCGCCTTCGCCAGGGGAAAGAATTCGAGGCGATTGTAATGCGCCAAATACACAATGCCGCGACGAATATTGATTGAAAGTTTGCGCAACCCATTCACTAGACCAGAAAACTTACACCTCTTGACTCGTATTCGTCCAGCCCTACCTCCTGAATGAAAATTACTTTTTTGAACTGGCGCTTCTTCTCAAAAATTGGAAATTTTATAAAACATGATGCCGCCCCTCATATACCTCCTGGCAGTCCTGGGAGCCAACTTTACGGCCACCTTGTTTATTCCGTTTCCCGTTTTCGGCCAGGTGGCTCTGGGCACTTTTATCTTCGGTATCACCTTTACGCAACGGGATCGTATGCACTCCCGGGGCCGGCCGTTTGTTTATAAAGTTATTTTCCTGTCGGCGATCCTGAACCTGATTTTTCTGTGGAGCTTCAAGCACTTTTGGGGTCCCCCGCTGGTCGCCTGGCTGGAATTCGCGGATAACCTCTGGCTGCGGGATGGTTTCGGCAATCTTGTGGCTAGCTCAACGCGTGTGTTCATCGCCTCGTTTGTCGCTATCATTCTAGCCGAGGCGACGGATACCGAAGTGTACCACCGCCTACGGCACCGCAGTTGGCTGGTGCGTGTGTCCCGTTCCAATGCCGTCAGCATTCCCCTGGACAGCATGCTTTTCAACCTCATCGCATTCGCCGGTATTTTTCCCTGGCCGATGCTGATCTCCATCGCCTTCGGTGAAGTGATCGTAAAATTTTCTGTGGGCGCGGTCTACGCCCTCTTTCGTCCCCCGGAGGAGGCTGCCGCCCCCGCCGCTGTGTAAAAAAATGGCCACTTCCAACCCGACGCCCTCCGGGATGAATCCCGAGCAAGCCCTCCGCAAATTTTTTGGTTTCGATGCTTTTCGCCTGGGTCAGGACCGCGTCATTGAGGCCATTTTGGAGAAGCGCGACACTTTGGTGGTCATGCCGACCGGCGGCGGTAAGTCTCTCTGCTTCCAGCTACCGGCCCTGCTTATGGAAGGGGTCACGGTGGTGGTGTCTCCTTTGATCGCCCTGATGAAGGACCAGGTGGATTCCTAACGGGACAAGAATATCGCTGCCACCTTCGTCAACAGCAGTCTTTCCCCCCGGGAACAAGGCGAGCGGCTGGAAGAACTAGCAGCAGGTGTTTACAAGCTCGTTTACGTGGCCCCTGAGCGTTTCCGCAACAACCGGTTCCTGGAAGCGCTGAAAAAAATCCGCATCGCCTCCCTGGCCATTGACGAGGCCCATTGCGTGAGTATGTGGGGACATGATTTCCGGCCCGACTACCTGCGCATCGGGGAAGCTCTGGATCGTCTGGGCAACCCGCCCGTATCGGCTTTCACGGCCACGGCCACACCGGAAGTGCGGGCCGACATCGATCAATTTCTGCGCCTTCGCCAACCCAAACGCCTCGTGGCCGGGTTCGAGCGCCCCAACCTCGAATTACGCGTTTCCAGCCTCGGTAAAGAAAAGGAAAAACTGGCCCGGCTGGCTGCCCTCATCGAGACGCATAAAAAAGGCATCATTTATTGCGCCACCCGCAAAAAAGTGGAGGCGGTGGCGGAATACCTGACCGAATGGGATATTTCCCACATCGCCTACCACGGCGGCATGGATGACGAAACCAGGATTGAAGCCCAGGAACAATTTATGAATGCGCGTTGCGACGTGGCGGTTGCCACCAACGCCTTCGGCATGGGTATCGACCGATCGGATATCCGGTTCGTCATTCACTTCCAGATGCCCGGCAGCGTGGAGGCCTATTACCAGGAGGCGGGCCGGGCCGGTCGGGATGGGTTTCCCGCCATCTGCGAAATGTTTTTTGGCTACCGCGACCGGGAAATTCAGGAATTCTTCATCGAAGGAAGCAATCCAAGCCGGGATTTACTGGCCAATGTTTTTAATTTGCTCAAAGAGCTGGCAGATGAGGATTTGACCGTTCGCATATCGCTGCAGGACCTGACGGAAAAGTTGGGGCGCCGGACCAACGGCATGGCGGTCAACTCAGCCATTTCCCAACTCAACCGCATGCGTGTCATCGAGCGCTTCGATATTTCCGGCGCCCGCATCCGAGGCACTCGTCTTTTGAATCCCAATATGGCGACCCACGAGCTGCCTATCGATGATGAGGCCCTGGAGGAGAAGAAAAGACGGGATGATAACAAACTCCAGGCCCTGGTCGATTACAGTAATGCCACCGGCTGTCGGCAGGCCTGGATTCTTCGTTATTTCGGAGAAACGGAGGTGGCCACCTGTCGTCGTTGCGACAATTGCCAAAGCCAATCACCGGAAAATATGCGCTCTCCGACAGAGGAGGAACAAATCATCCTGCAAAAAGCCCTCAGCGGAGTGGCCCGCATGTCCTGGCGGGGAGGGGAGGACGGCTGGCGGCCCCGATTCGGCAAAATGCGTATCATTGAAATGCTGCTGGGCAGCAAACGGGCTGAAATTGTGGACAAAGGACTGGACCAGCTGACCACCTACGGTCTCCTCAAGGCCGAAGGCTCGGCCTATCTCAAAAATCTTTTTTTGGAAATGGAGCGCACCGGGTTGGTCATCAGAACCGGAGGCGAATATCCCATGCTAACCCTGTCTTCTTTTGGCGAGTCCATAATGAAAGGCCAAAACGATATCCAAATGGCTTGGCCGGCAAAGGGAAAAACCGCCACAACCGAAAAAAAAGCCGCCCGAAAAACCACACAACGGAAAAACGTGTCACCCTTTACGAGCGATGAAGAAAGCGACCCCGATCTCCTTGAAACTTTGAAGGAGAAACGAACGGCTTTGGCCGCCAAGCACCGTCTGCAGGTTTATCGCATTTTCCCCAACAGCGTATTAGAACAACTGGCCGCGCTCCAACCTCTGACCAAAGAGGAAGCTCTCACCATCCCCGGTATCGGAGAGCGTAATTCCAAAAAGTGGCTCTCCCACTTTCTGCCTCTGATCGCCGCGCACAAAATTGAAAAATCCTCGTGATCCCATTAGTACCTGTCTCAAAAAAAGTATCCCGATCAGGTTTTTCTTGTAAGGATTCACAGATTGCCAAGACTAAACAATTTATCAGCTAGATAGCTTTCATAAATACAAGCACCATGATCTTGGACCCTTCCGAAAGAAATTTTCCTTCGTTCAGCCTGACGCGGTTGATGCGCACCTGCTTTGGCCAAGGCCGGGGCGAGCGTCTTTGCCTGTTAATCGACCTGCCCGATCCGGCCCAGGTCAAGGATTTCGCCTTTCTAAAAGATGAAACCAAACCCATTCAGAAATACGGCTACGAGGTATTTTACAATGGTTTCCACGAGGGCGCGCTGGAAGAATTGAACTTTACGGGCGGTGATTTTTTTGCCTACCGGGAAACCGGCGGCAGCAACCTCGACATGGATGACGATGTCTACGACCGCCAAGGCAACAAACTGAGCCTGGACAAGGATATTTACCCGCATTACGGAATCATCCTGACCATTTCGACCTTTTCCGCCACGGCGCCCTTAACGGCCAAAGCCAAGCAATTCGGTTTTCGAGGGGCCACCTTGCACGGGCTCAATCAGGTAATCCTCAACACCGGGCTAGCGGTCGATTACAATGAAGTGAGCGATGACACTGAAACCCTCAGACAGGGCATGACGCGGGCCGATTATTTCGAAATCGATTTTGAGGTCGGTGGGGAAAAATCGACCCTGCGGATCATCTGCAATGGGCAGGAAGCTCAAAAAAGCCACGGCCTTTGCCCTCCCGGCAAACCCGATGTGGCCAACCTTCCGGCGGGAGAAGTTTATTTTGTCCCCGAGGGGGCCGAAGGCAGCTTCCCCTTCAAATACAGCGACGGCACCATCAGCATATTGCGGGTGACAGAAGGATTCATTAAAGAAGCCCGGCTGGTCAACGGCGATTCCGCCCAGGTTGAAGCTCATAATGAAAAACTGCTCTCCGATCCCATGACCGGAGCCATTGGCGAACTCGGCCTCGGCACCCAGATTCTGCCTTTTTCCGGTCGCGACATTCAGGATGAAAAGATTCTCGGCACCGTCCATGTGGCCACCGGGCGCAGCGACCATCTGGGCGGCCACCTGACACCCGATTTGTTCAAGGAAAAAGCCAATGCCTCGCACGACGACATACTTTACGCCCCCCATAAAACCCCCGAATTCAAAGTGCCTGAGGTGCGCATGGTGCGCGGCGGCCAAACCGAGGTGATTATTCGAGATTACCGTCCGGCGGCCTACATCATCGGGTTGCTGGAAGGAAAAACGACAGCCGCATGACGGAAGGCGAAAGCGGCTACGAGAGCGAAAATACCCTCCACCAGTACCTGCTCTTTCACTATGGCCGGGCGGAGGAAATTCTTCCCTACGAATTCGGCCCGCGAGAGGCTCTCGGATTTGCCCAACGCACGGTAAGCGAATGTCTTCGCACCGATGAACTGCCCGCCAACGCCCGCGCCCTCGACCTCGGCTGCGCCGTGGGCCGGTCCAGTTTTGAGTTGGCCCGGTATTGCTCCGAAGTTCAGGCCATCGATTACTCGGAAGCATTTATCCAGGCGGCTCGGGCCATCCAGCAAAACGGTTTTCTTGATTTTAAAATCAAACAAGTTGCCAATCTGACTACACCAGCGGTGGCCCGTTTACCGGAGGGCATCGATCCTCAACGGGTAGCCTTTGCGGTAGGGGACGCCCACCGCGACCCGCAAGAATTTACGCCTTTCGATGTCGTTCACGCCGCCAACCTGCTCTGCCGGATGGTGAGTCCCGGTATTTTGCTCAACCGCCTGCCGGAACTCGTGAAACCGGGCGGACAGCTAATATTGGCCACGCCTCACACCTGGTTGGAGGAGTTTACGCCGTTCGCCAACCGGCCCGGCGCTTCCACCGGACAGGAAGACCCCTCCAAAGCGTTGCAAGCCGAGCTTTCAAAAAATTTTGAACTTTTAGCCGAAAAAGAGATGCCGTTTCTCATTCGCGAACACGCCAGAAAGTTCCAATGGAGCGTTTCTCTGGCCACTGTTTGGCAGCGACGAAAAAATTCGTCGTCTAATTGATAAAGTATTTCCATTTTCTTTAAATTTTATTTGACATAAAAAGCCTTATAGTCTTTTTTCAATAGCGTCGGTGTTTTGCATATTGGGAGAGGGCTCCCGTTCTCTTAGAGGGCGGGGGCCCGCCTATTTTTAGGAGTAGAGGGGTCGTTTTTGTGAGGCCAGTCGACGGTTCTGAAATCCAGGTGTCAGTGTCCAGATGTCAGGTTACAGAAATTGACGGTATATTTCTTCTCCCATCGCGTAACCGGCATCAGGCATTCCACTTCCTGATACCCGAAACCTGAACACCGACACCTGAATCAAATCATTCCCGATTATTGGGATGGAAGAATTATTTTTCCTCCAGCGCGAACTTGCTCCGGTTTCCAACCATTTTCACGCAATGTTCTGATATTGAGGGATTCGTGCCTTTTGGCAAGGCGCGCCCCATCTTCATCTCGAACCAATGGACAATGATAAAATGCCGGCGGAGTCTGGTTGAGCTGCCGGTATATCAGGAGTTGCCTGGCGGTCGAAGTGAACAAGTCCTCGCCCCTCACCACTTCCGTCACACCCATTGCGCAATCATCCACCACCACCGCCAATTCATAAGAGGGAAAGCCGTCCTTTCGCCAGACCAGGAAATCGCCAAAGTCCTTACCGGCCTCCTTTTTCACCCGGCCTGTTTTCCCGTCCTCAAAGGTAATCGATTCTCCCACCGGAACCCGAAACCGCCAATTCATACGGCCTGGTTCCGGCTCGTCGCGCCCGGTACCTTCGGGTGGCCGCAGGGCCAGAGGAAAGGGAGGATCGGCTTCGCCTTCATGGGGCGCTCTCAAGGCACGCTCGACATCTTTTCGGGAATGAGGAGACGGATAAATGGCGCCGCCATCCTTTAGAACCTCCCACGCCCGCAGGTAGAATTTCATGCGTGCGCTCTGGCTATAGGGTGCGGCCGGACCCCCCATATCCGGCCCCTCCTGCCAACGGCAACCCAGCCAATGCAAATCTTCAATCATGGCCTCGGTGTAAGCGTCTTTACAACGCGGCCGATCCAGGTCCTCGTTTCTCAAAATAAGGACGCCCTTATTTTGACGGCAGCGCTGGTCGGCAACCCAAAAGGTGCGGGCGTGACCCAAATGCAAATAACCGGAAGGCGTGGGGGCCAGACGACCCCGGTAGGGAAGCGTTTTTGAGGCTTTATCAACGGACATGAAAAAAACAATCCTGTTTCGCTACCCTCAGGGCTGGCAATCGGAAAAAGTCTTTGCCTTTCTCCGCCCTTATGCTTCATAAAGCCAAGGATTATACAGATAAACGCATTGATTGAAAAAATGATTCAATCAATGCTTAACCAATATCGGTGATTATCTGTGTATTCTATAACTTCCTAATTAGTACTGCGGGGGTTATGAATTTTTTCAAAAATCGCCGTATGACAACTTGTATATTTTATGAATGATCCAGACGAAAATTTAATAGACTTTGAAGCGCCGGAAGATTTCTCCGGCCTTGGATTGAGCGAGGCGGTAGTTCGTGCCGTCAAAGACAAGGGCTACGAGAAACCTTCCTCGGTGCAGGCCCAGGCCATACCACTGGTATTGAACGGCCGGGACATAATCGGCGCATCCCATACCGGAACGGGCAAAACGGCAGCCTTTGCCCTACCCATTCTTTCCATGCTCAAACAGCACGGCGCCCTGCGCTGTCTCATCCTCGAGCCGACCCGGGAATTGGCCCAGCAAGTGGAAAATGCCTTTAACGCTTACGGTAAAGGAACGGACTTGAGGACGACCTTGCTGCATGGAGGGGTGGGATACGGGAAACAGATCGATGGTTTGGAAAAGGGAACGGATATCATTGTCGCCACGCCCGGCAGGCTGCTCGACCATTTGGGGCGAAGAACGTTCTCGCTCGATAAATTAACCTTCCTCGTCCTCGATGAAGCCGACCGCATGCTCGATATGGGGTTCATGCCCGACGTGCGTCGGATTATAGGGCAATGCGCCAGCAAGGGACGCCAAAGCATGCTCTTTTCGGCCACTTTGGTTCCGGCGATTGAAAGCGTGGCCGCGTGGGTCCTGCGCGACCCGGTCCGCATCAGCATCGGCGGCGGAACATCCACCGCCAACACCATTACGCATGCCATCTATCCGGTGGACGATCGCCAAAAATTCGACCTTCTGGTGGCGATTCTAAAAATGCTCGATTATCGCAGCGTAATCATTTTTTGCCGCACCAAAAACGGGGCCGACCTCATTGCCAGATGGCTCGAAAACACCAACCACAAGACGGCCATCCTGCACTCCGATCGCTCCCAAAAAGAGCGCGACAAGGCCATGGAGGGATTCAAGTCGGGACAGGTGGAAATCCTCGTGGCCACGGATATCGTCTCGCGCGGCATCGATATCATGGATGTGAGCCATGTCATCAACTACGATATACCGCAGCATCGCGAGGACTATGTCCACCGTATCGGACGAACCGGCCGCATGAATAATGAGGGCGATGCGGTGACTCTCTTTACGGCCAGCGACCAAGAATTCTTGAAAAAAATCGAGGATTTCATCGGTCAAAAAATCGACCGCAAAAAAATCGAAAATTTCGATTACACCTGGACGCCCATTCTGGAAGAACAAAAGCCCCAACCCAAACGCCGCAATCGGGGATTTTCCAAAGCTTCGGGAATGAACCTGGGCCGCCGCCGGTAATGGGCTGGCTTTATCCCGTCATTAAGTAACGTGACTAAAATTAAGATTGACGATTTTTGATATATAAGGAATATTATTCAATCAATGAACATTAGAGCGACAATTACCGACTCAACTCATTTGAAATTACTCTCCCCTGTCGATTTGCCACCGGGTGCCAGTGTAGTTATTTCCATTGATGAGGATGCCGATAAGAGTGATTTTTACGTCGCTTCATCATTGGGTTTAAGTCGTGCCTATGCCGATTCTGAACCCGATTATTCAGCATCAGATATGCTAAGCTCGAATCCCGAATTTAAGAAGTGAAAGAAGGGGATATAGCTTTGGCTATTATTTCCCAATCTGATTGGAAGAACAAATTGCGTCCGGTTCTTCTTCTCAGAAAGATGCCTGGATATGGCGACTTTTTAGTTTGCGGTATTAGCTCGCAACTTCACCGGGAAATCAAAGATTTTGATTTCGTTATATCAGAGGCCGATTCAGAATTCCCGTCCACCGGCTTAAAGCGCAACTCGCTTTTCCGCTTATCATTCCTTGGCATAGTGCCTTCCTCAGAAATTGCGGGAGTTCTCGGAAAGATTTCTTCCGGCTCTTTGTCAACTCTCCAGCAAAGGTTATCGGGTTATCTAATTAACAGGAAATAACAAACTCAACGGGAAAGGGATCAAATTGGCCAGACTTGGTAGTTTTAAAATGGTCGGATCGCTTTACTTGAAACTGCTGCCGAGGTCTGGAGGCCTTATCTACTCCATTTCAAATTTGCGCTCGAAGAGGTCTTCCAACTCTTTTAACAACGCTTCACCCTGTTCGCCAACGGTCACGAATTTCAATTGTGTGCCCTTGGCGGCGGCCAGCATCATGAGGCCCATAATGCTCTTGCCATTGACCTGTTCACCGTCCTTTTCCACATAAACTTCGGCTTCGTATTTGCCCGCGGCCTTTACGATCATGGCGGCAGGACGGGCGTGGAGACCCTGCTTATTCAGGACCACCAGGGTTTTTTCCATTTTCTGGATTTCCTGATTTGTATCTTCTGCCGCCATTTCAGTTATATGGATACCATGTGGCAAGTTGACTTGTCGGCAATCTAATTTTGCAGCTTGCCGCATCCATCGGGAAAGATGGATGGATTTGTTTTCAGCCTCCCGCCGGTTGCTCCAGAAGGGTTTCCTGCTCGGGAATGAAATCGTGCTGGGTATTCCAGAGATGGCTGTAGTGACCCTCCTCAATCAAAAGACTGGAGTGGGTTCCGGCCTCCACCACTTTGCCTTTTTCCAGCACGACGATTTGATCGGCCCGGCTGACCGTCGATAGCCGGTGGGCGATGACCAGCACCGTGCGGTCTTTAACCAGTGTCTCCAGCGCCTCCTGAATGTAGCGCTCCGTCACGCTGTCCACGCTCGAAGTGGCTTCGTCCAAAATGATCAGCGATGGATTTTTGAGGAGCACCCTGGCAATGGTCAGGCGCTGCTTTTCACCCATGCTCAAGCGGATACCACGCTCGCCGATCATGGTATTCATACCATCCGGCAATTGGCTGACAAACTCGAGGGCGCGGGCCCCATCAAGGGCTGTTTGCAAATCCGTGCCGGTGGCGTCTTCCCGGGCCAGAAGCAGGTTTTCCTCCACCGTGCCGTCAAAGAGAAAAGGATCCTGAGCGACAAGGCCGATGTTGCCCCGCAATTGCTCCAGTTTCATGTCGCGCACATCGACATCGTTTATGGTGACCTGGCCGCTGCCGACATCGTAATAACGCAGCAATAGATTGGCGATTGTGCTCTTACCCGCGCCGGTGTGCCCGACCAGTGCGGTGACCTTGCCCGGTGGCAGTTCCAGATTGAGGTCCTCAATCACCTGGTCGCGTTCCGGGTAGGAAAAATTGACGTTCTGGAAGCAAACCCTATGCCTTCCCGGCGGAAAAGGTTTGGGATTTTCGGGGTCTTGCACATCGACCGGGTGGTCCAGAATTTCGAAAACCCGCTCGCCCGAGGCCTTGGCCGCGCTGAGCATGTGATTAAGCATATTCAATCGGTTCAGCGGCTCGTAGAGCATGGCGCAATAAGCGAAAAAAGCCACAAATTTGCCAAAGCTGAAGGTGGGATCGCTGATCAGGAGATAACCTCCCATGCCGATGACGGCGACAGTACCCATACTGGCGATGAAGTTGGAGACCGGATTGTAAAGAGACCAGCGAAACATGGCCTGAAGGGTTCGTTCCCGCAACTCCTCGGCGTGGCCACGGAACCGGCGGCGTTCCCTTGCCTTGAGTGCAAATGAGTGTATGAGGCGGTTTCCCTGGATGTCCTCGATGAGCAGGCTGTTTAATTCACCGGCCGCAGCGCGCACTTTCCTCCAGTTGATGCGGGTGGCCTTGGCGTGATTCCAGGCGATAACAATTAGAACGGGAAGGGGCGCCAAAACCAGAACGGCCAGGCGTGGTTCCATCCAAAAGAGCATGGACGTAATGCCTGCAATGGTGAGCAGCGCCACCGTTCCTTGTTCCGTCCCGTCCAGCAAAGCCCGCTCCAGATCCTGGACATCTTCAATTACGCGGGAGGCAATTTCCCCACTCTTTCTTCGATCGTAAAAAGAGACCGGCAGTTCGAGCAATTTAAGATGCAAGTCGTGCCGCAGATCGATGAGAACCTTTTGCTCCAGGGTATTGTTTACCCTGATGCGCATACTGTTGAGAAATTCACGGGCCAAATAACAACCGGCCACCAGGAGCACTCCCAACCAGAGCATGTTCAGCTTTTTTTGGGCGATGATATCGTCGAAAACCCATTGAAACAACCGCGGCACCGTGAGCAAAAACAGCATGCTGCCGACGGCCAGGGCCAAAGTCAGAATAAAAAGCCACTTATAGCGAAATAGGTAGCCGGAAACTCTCCAAATGATGTCCATACAAATTACTTAAAAGAAATTGAGAGAAAATGCCATTGCGGCAAAGCTGTCAAAATTAAACCGGTTGCGGCTGCGGTGTGCGATCATTCGAATAATCTGAAACGTTTGTTAACTAGAATTCTAAGTGTTTAATATACATATATTAACAAAATAATTTGACTCCTTTGACGGACTGCCATATACTAAGATGTTGCAGTAGTTCAGGGCTTTCCAAAGTCCTGAGGAAAAATTTTACGAGCGCTTTTAGTATAATCAATGGAGTAGTCAGCAAATGGATAATCATATTGAGTTAAAACATAGTGAATTATTAATGGTCAAGGAAGAGGACACCACCTCGAACCCGGCCCCTCTCGGTTTGATGGGGTTTGGCATGACCACTGTTCTTTTAAACATCCACAATGCCGGAATTTATGGTCTTGGGTCGATGATTCTGGCCATGGGAATTTTTTACGGCGGGTTAGCCCAGATTCTGGCGGGCATCATGGAGTGGAAAAAGGGAAACACATTCGGTACCACGGCCTTTACTTCCTACGGTCTTTTCTGGCTCTCTCTGGTGGCATTGATCGTATTGCCAAAAATGGGATGGGGGGCCGCTCCGGAAAAATCGGCCATGGTCGCCTATTTGGTCATGTGGGGCCTTTTTACGGCGGTTCTGTTCGTCGGCACTTTGAAACTGAACGGCGCCCTGCAGTTCGTTTTTGCCTCTCTCGCCGTGCTATTCTTTTTGCTCGCTTTGGGTGACTACACGGACAATGCCACGATTAAACTGATTGCGGGTTACGAGGGAATCATTTGCGGATTATCCGCCATCTACACCGCCTTGGCCCAGGTCCTGAACGAAGTTTATGGCAAAACCGTCCTGCCCATCTGGCCGGTTAAAAGTTAAATTCGGCTGGTGTGAACGAACGGCAAAATTTCATCGCCGCTCTGACCTTCCAATATCCGGAGCGAGTGCCATTCCAGCCCGGTGCCGGGCGTCGTTCCACCCTCAAAGCGTGGTATGAGCAAGGTTTGCCGCCGGAGGTCACCGATTACGTGGGATACGTCTGCGATATCATCGGCATCGAGCGCGGGAGGCCCAAACCAGAGGTATTTTCGGAAGTGAACTTCCGCATGATCCCGGAGTTCGAAGAGAAGGTGATTGAGCGCCGGAAAAGCACCTTGGTGGTGCAAGACTGGAAAGGAAACATCTGTGAGATTTCCGATCAATTTGATGTATCCTACCTCCGGGAGGCGATCGATTTTGTCACTCGCAACTGGATTCGGTGTCCGGTCGAAAACCGAACCGATTGGGCCGACATGGCCCGTCGTTACAATCCCGACGACCCGGCCCGTTATCCGGCCGACTTTGCCCAACGCCAACCGGAACTGGCCCGGCGCAATTACCCCAGCGGCCTCATTATCTCGGGACCGTTCTGGCAAATGCGCGAATGGCTGGGCTTCGAAAACTTGTGCATGCTGTTTCTCGACGATCCCGGTTTCGTCCACGAGATGGTCGAATTCTGGGAAGATTTTGTGACGCGGGTGCTGCGCCGCACGTTCACCTGCTACATCGCGGATTTTATCACCATCAGCGAAGACATGGCCTACAAGCAGAAACCGATGATCGGCCCGCAAATGGCACAAGGTTTTCTCGGCCCCTGTTGGAGGAAATGGACAAATTTATGCCGGGAAGCAGGAGTGCCCGTAATTGATCTGGACTCCGACGGCTACATCGGAGAATTAATACCGGTCTGGATTGATGCGGGGTTCAATGCCACCCGCCCGATGGAGGTGGCCGCCGGCAATGACCTGCCGGGTTTTCGCCAGAAATTCGGCACAAAAATGGCCTATCAGGGCGGCGTCGATAAACGGGCGATGGCCACCGGCGGCGATACACTTACCGCGGAAATGGAGCGGCTGAGACCAGCGGTGGAGGCGGGAGGCTACATTCCCGGCTGCGACCATGGAATACCGTTCAACGTATCCTGGCCCAACTTCGTCCAATACTGCCGCCTCCTGGCAAAAATGACCGGATGGCTCAATTAATTGCCGTTCTCCTCTCTACTAAAGACTCACGGCTTCTCACTTGCTCGGCCAGACACCTGCGGGCATATCGCTGAGGACAAGTTGCGCCGTGTCGAGCACGACGTATTTTATCCGTCGGCGGTGCCAGGTATAGGTGATATGGACGGAACCGTCTGAAGCGGCGATAACCGCCGGATAGGAGAATTCTCCAGGCTCATCTTCGAGCACGAGAGCGGCTTTCCACTCCTGCCCGTCTTCCGAAATTGCCACATTGAGAAAGGAACGACCGCTGCGCGCAACCGCGTTGCGCACCGAATGATTGTAAACCAGCAATTGCCGCCCGTCGGCCAGGGTGACGCCGTCGAATCCGGCATTGGGATTGGGCAATACCGTCGGCGCGAGCGGGCTCCAGCTTTTCCCTTCGTCATCCGACCAGGTTTGCAAGATAACTTTCTGTTTGCTCCGGCTAAGGGCCTGTAAACGACCTCCAGGGTAGCGAAGCAAGGTGGGTTGGATGGCCCCATATTGCACCCCGTCGTTGACCGGGCCAATGAGGCTCCAGGTTGCCCCGAGATCCGGCGTGCGTTCAAAATGGACACGCCAACCATCGTGCTCACTGCTCGAAGGGCACAAGAGATCACCATTTTTCAGGGTGATCGGTTTGTTCTTCACCGGTCCCAGAATATCCTCCGGCAATCGCCGCGGCTGCGACCAGGTTTTACCGCCATCAGTGGATGTCATGAGCATTCCCCACCAATCCCGTGGAGTGGGGCCAACCTTGTAGAAAAGAAGGAGCGGTCCATCTTCGGACTGATAAAGAACCGGGTTCCAGCAGGGGTAGCGCTTGGCATCGTGCTGCACTCCATTAACCACTTCCACCGGTTCCGACCACCCCTCATCCGTTCGGGCGCTCACCCATATGCCAACATCGGGATTATTTTCGTGCGTTCCCCCGAACCAGGCGGCGACGAATCGGTCTCCCACCTGCACGATCGTCGACGCATGGCACTCTGGATAAGGCGCCGTTTCATAGATAAATTCCTGCATTTTAACGCCGGGCATAGATGGAGATACGGCTGCGTCGGATAGAGATTGGCTTCCCAGAATTAGAATCGGAAAGATTAAAGCATAGGTTAAATGAGTCATCTCAATTATTAAATTTGATTTTATCATACCCGGATTCGAATTTATTTCGGCTGAATGGCATTCAACTGGAACAGGCCAATTAAAGGTTTCGGGCTTATGGCGGCGGCCCTTGAGTTTTCCGGTGTGAGGAGCTTTTTGGCAAAGGCATTCACCTCTTTGATCGTTTCCTCGGTGAATACATATTCCTTCAAGTCAATGGCTGCCTGCACCGAATCGGGCTGCTCCTGCGCCCGCTTCAGAACCGTCTCGAGCAGGAAGTTATTGGAGCGCATGGCGTGGCGCAATTTGAACTTAAGCGGCCCGATAAATTCATCAGCCTCCTCCGCGGTGATGCCATTTTTCCCTATAGTTTCGGAAATATTGAGCAAAGCTCTGGCGATGGCGGGCGCCTCATCAGGGGAGCAATCGATTTTTGCCTCGATAAAGGCATATTCGGGGTATTCGACAAAGTGTTTGAATTCCGCCTGCGGACTGTAACTGAGACCAAGCTCCTCACGCATCCGCTCCCATAGCCGCCATTCGATCAGATTGCTGAGCACTTCCAGGGCCACGCGGTCGCGAATCGTCAATCGCTCGAATGTCGGCCAGAAACCTACCACCATAGCCAGGTGCTCTTCACCCACAAACTCCAGCCTGCGGTATCCCGGGGGAGCGTCGATTTTTACCGGATTGAGGGAAACCGGGTTGAGTTTGATATCCCGTCTCTTGGCCAGCGAACCGAGCGTCCGGGACATACTCTCAACGACCGTGGATTGGTCCAGGTCTCCCACCACGCTCACCTCGATATAACCGTTGGCGAGGGAGTCCTGCACCCAATCGCGAACCCTGGTTACGCCCAGCCCCACGTAATCATTTAAAGTTCCCCAGGCAAACCGCGCATCGTCCTTGTACAAATAGTCTTCGAAGGCCCGATAACCATCGCCCATGCCAAAGGATGAGGTGGCGCGCGAAATCGCCGAGACTATCCGCGCATTCTGGAAACTGGAGCGGTGTATCCGTGGCCGGTGCAACAGCTCAGCCACCACGCCAAGAAAAAAATCGAGGTCTTCGCTACTGAACTGCCCTTGAAAACTGAAGGCATCGTGATCCTGCAGGTCGAAACCAAACCGAACATTGGGCGATCCCAAAAAGGAGAGGATTTGGGTGGCCTCGTAGCGACTGGTTCCGCTCTGCAGAAAAGCCTGCAAGGCGAATTCCCTCAATCCGGGCTGGTTTTCTTTCAAATCGAAAAGCCCACCGCCAACCCGAACCGTAGCGACCGCCAGTCCGGGCTCGGACTGGGATGCAATGAAATTCAGCCGCACGTTATTGGAGAACTTCATCAATTCGGCCCCGAATTCGGGAATCGTTTTGGACTCGACCACCGTCCCCTGGGGACCCCATTTGATGGGCTTGAATTCACTATCCGATTGATAGAGGTACTGGTTGACATAAGCCTGCTCACTGCGCCCCTTGAGCACCTCTTTTTTTATCTCGCCGGAGGTCCCCTCGTCGAGAATTGCGCCGGAAAGGTGAAACGACATATGTTCAAAATCCCAGCACTCCCGAAAAGAACGATGCACCGTTTTGGGGCTCAATTGCTTTAAAAACGCCTCAGTCCAATTGAGCCCCTGTTCGATACCGCCATACACCTTGTCCTCATAAATCGACTTGGCCAGGCTATCGCAAAGTAATGATGGATCCAGCTTTGGTGCATAAACGCGCAATTTTTGAATTTTGGACAATTCGCGCTCCCGCAGCTTTTCAACCTCCTCGGCAGAAAAACCTTTTTCCAGACTGACCCGAATCGCCCGGTCCAACTCCCTGATTCCATCTGCCCACTGTCCCCCGCTGGTTTCGATCGACGCTATGGCAGCGTCGTGACCAAAATATCGCTCATATTCCGCACCCCCCACCGATCCACTGAGAATGGTCTTGTGCATGCGCTGCTGCAGCAAAGACATGGCAAAGGAGCGGTTGAATCGTTGTTGGCGGATATCCAGAGAATCAGCCTGCTTGCGGGTCGGGATGATCGAGGCGGTCTGGATATTGGTCGAATTAACATGCGAAATCCGGTAGCTGGCGGCCCGCAAGGCACGCGCGCGCAGCAGCTTGCCGACATTGCGCTCCGGCAGCGCCTCGGCCGGGGCCTTCATGTTGCTGAAATATTCCTCCACCCAACCAACCATCTTCGGTGCGCGCACATCACCCACCGCCACCAAAACCATCAAATCCGGCCGGTACCATTTGCGATAAAAACGAAAAAACTGTTCCCGGGTGAAGTTATTGATTCTCTCAGTCGTGCCAATGGGCATCCGCTTGGTAAAATTCAGCCCGTTGAAAAACAGCTTGAAGGAATCAATGGTAGCCCGATAGGCCATGCCATCCCGGCTACGCATTTCACTCAGGATAACCTTCCGCTCCATATCGATTTCATCTTCCGGAAAACTAATCCCATCGCCGATGTCGCGCAGAAACAAGAGCCCCTTTCTCAGATACTCATCATCATTCTCCCAGAATTCCAGGCCGTACATGGTGTAGTCAAAGGCCGTCACCGCATTGAGGTCCTTGCCGAATTCCATCCCGACCTGCTGAAAAAACGAGGCGAGTTCGCCTGGATCGAAATTGCGCGAGCCATTGAAGGCCATGTGCTCGATAAAATGGGCGATGCCCAACTCTTCCTCGGTTTCCTCAACGGACCCCGCCAGCACCAACAGCTTGAAGCTCACCTTACCCGGCACTCCCGGATGATCCTGCACTACATAACGCAATCCATTGCTCAATTTCCCCCACACCGCCGTCTCATCCGGCTGCAAACGGCTCCGCTCATGCGCCCAGGACAGCTCCCAGCCCTGCCCCCAGGCCGCCACCGGCCCCAAAAGGGTGAACACAAGTAGCGTTGATATAAAAGACCTCATAGACCTGTTCTCTAAATAGACCACCGGTTACAAGAATTGTCACGGAAAACTGCCGAATATTATTTTGATTCTAATCGACAATCAATACCTCAACCGATGGATAGCGGTCTTTCATGGCCCGATCCAGGGTGATCAATCGGGCCTCGTTCTGTAACGCAAATGCCGCCAGGTAATCGTCTGTCCAAAGTAAATGGGAGTGATCCGCCTTTTTTGAGAACATCTGCCATAATACATCCATTCCATCAGGTTCAGACAGATATAATACCCTCTCGTCTCTAACCAATTGCTCATAACTGTTCCAGGCTTCTTGCCGGGTCCGCACCTCGCCACGCATAACGCTCCGGTTGGATATCAAGCGAAGGTATCCCATTTGAGTGATCCGGCAAAACGCGATCGTGTCCTCCTCCGCATCGAACCACCGCTTAACCTTAGCATGATGAACATGCCTCCCCCAGGCGGCGGCCAGCCACACATTCAGGTCAGGCAAATTCATTTGCTACTCCGACCACGCCTGCGCCGTGCGT
The DNA here is from genome assembly GCA_021772555.1 of Opitutales bacterium. Classification (GTDB taxonomy): domain Bacteria; phylum Verrucomicrobiota; class Verrucomicrobiia; order Opitutales; family UBA2987; genus JAJFLU01. The sequence goes on from JAJFLT010000275.1 coordinate 20,553, forward strand.
CCTCATTGGCCAGAATCCGCTCCAGGTCGGTCCCCGAAAACTCATATTTCTTTTTCCCTCGGCCCGCAATCAGCGGAAGTTCGACCCGATGGTGAAGGGAAGAAGATCCCTTCTTTCCCGCCACCCCCAACTCGCGGGCAATAGCGCGGCCAATCAACTCCTTCAAACTCACGCCATGCTCCGCGGCCACCGATTTGGCCCGTCGCATCAAAGAATCTTCAACATCAACAGTTGTGCGCATAAAAACACAAAAGCATCATTTACTTTTTTTGTCAACTTTTCCAATTCCGTCCACTACTCTCAGGTAGGCTCAGTTGAATCTTAATAGAAAACACACCGTTACTATAATCAGAAAAAATTTATCCTCGTTAGATCTATTTCAATTTTTTGTTTTGATTATAGCCTTTTATAACAAGGTAGCCGCAGATGGTTAGAAAGATGATATCGGTGGCTATGCTCCAGTCTGTAAAGGCGGCCCCGCAGCCCCAGCCGATGCCAACGGCGATGCGGTAATTGCCAGGGCGGTGTTTGTGCCTGGCCCAGGCCCGCCCGAATATCCTTGAGGCAATTACTCCACCAATGGTTGGGAATACCCCCGAAGTATGGAACAGAAATATCGGACATAAAAGCAGGAACACGGCCAGGGCCAGTTTTACCGCATTCTCAGTTTCCAGAAGTTCATCGACAATGGCATAACGGGCATGGGGTTTTTTGACTGTTGTTGTCTCATCCGGGTTCGCATTATCCGGTTCGTCGGGCGAGTGATCGGCGCCCATATAAATTTCCGGAGGCACCTGATACAGGTGTAGGGGAAATTCTATGTTTTTCAACTCCTTGATTCCCAGATCCTCGAACTCGACCGGGAGCTTGTTGCGGACCTGCTGAAAGACCGCCTCCGATACGCAAATTCCCCCCGGTTCGGCCATTGATTCCAGCCGCGCCGCGATATTCACGCCATCACCGTAAATCTGGTATTCCTCTACAATAACGTCCCCCACATGCAACCCGATGCGCGTTTCGATTCGCCTGTTGTTCGGCTGGCTGCTGTTTTTCACCGCCTGGGCGCGTTGAATTTCCTGGGCGCAGCGCATGGCATTGACCACACTGTCGAATTCGCCAAAAACCGAATCGCCCGCCGTATCCACCACGCGGCCCTCATGGCCTTCCACAATCGATTTGGTGCGGGTGTGGAACTCGCGAATCAGCGCCGTCATGCCGACCTCGTCGGCCCCCATCATACGGCTGAACCCGGAGACATCGGCCATTAAAATGGCGGACAGCTTGCGCCGCTGCTTTGGAGGTTGTTCAGCCATTCTGTTGATATCTGGTTAACCGAGATTTAACCACAGATTACACAGATTAACACAGATGATCGATGAACAACGATATTTACTCACTTTCTTCATCTGCGCTAATCTGTGTGATCTGCGGTTAGAAAAAATTGAGATTAATTTAGGAAAGTTTCCTCCATCTTGGAGATATAGGTTTCGGGTTGGTATCGTTCCTGGATTTCTTGGTCCGAAGCGGTCTGCAAAAACAATTCCAGCGCTTCAGTCAGGTTGCGGCGGGCTTCCTCCACAGTTTCGCCCTGGCTGGCCACATCGAGTTCGGGGCACAGGGAGACGAATCCATCGTCTTCGCGGTAGATAATGGCTGTAAATTGACGGCTGAGTTTCATGGGGGCCAAGATAGCGTTTTTTGGTAACTTGGCAAGCAATCAGGCCGTTTGCTGTTTATTGGTTAGAACCTATCTCAAATTCGAAGATAAAGATGCAGAGAGCAATTATGTGTTATGAGCAAGGCGCGTCGGGACTTGCCGGGCTGGAAGCCCTGGTGTCCCGTCGGAACGCCGCTCAACCTCATAATGGCCTCTGTCCGAAGGGTTTGTGCGGCACGGTAGCAACTGCTGCGTTGATTCGCGCCCGAAGGGCTCCAGCCCATCTGGGCACGAAGCCGCCTGACATTTGCCACCGTGGCGCTACAAACATCATTCATCTGCGAATTTGAGATAGGTTGGCTTTGTTGAAAAGCTCTTGTACAAATGAGAAAAAGTGTTAGGTTGTGTAAGCATGAGCGAAGTAGGACTTGTGCCATTTGCCAAAATAG
>JAJFLT010000276.1 GCA_021772555.1 Opitutales bacterium
CGTGACCGTTACGGCCCTGCTCATCGTCTTCATTTCCCTTATTAACATGGTCAATTATCTCATGCTCAACCTATTGGGCGGCTGGACCGGTTTGAACGAAATGATCGTCGCGAAGACCGATGCCAATTTCGAGGGGCTGACCCTGCAATTTGTTTTCGCCCTCATATTTTTCCCCGTGGCCTGGCTGGCAGGGGTGGATTTGGATAATGCCTTACTGGTGGGAAGGCTGCTCGGGGAACGACTGGCCGTGACTGAGTTCGTGGCCTACCTGGCATTGGGAGATATGATTGCCAATGATGTACTCACCGATCCCAAAGCAATCGTTATTTCAACCTTCGCCCTGTGCGGCTTTGCCCACTTTACATCCTGTGGAATTATTATCGGGGGCATTTCCACCTTGGCTCCCGGCCAGCGGGAAAACTGCGCCAAACATGTACTCTACGCACTCGCCGGAGCCACCATTGCCACCCTTATTAACGCCACCGTGGCCGGAGCCATCCTCGGTGCGCCCGGCGAATTGCCAATCCCCTCCCCATAATATTACTCAACCGTTACGGCAAACTGGAAACGATTTTATGGCGCAGTCCCGTGCAACGATGGGCGCTTTCCTTATTTTTCACGGCCATGGCATAGGCAGCCGGATCACCCACTAAAAAAACTTTTTTACGCCCTCGTGTCAGCGCTGTATAGAGCAGGTTGCGCTGCAGGAGCATATATTGCTGCTTGAGCAAAGGTAAGATCACGACCGGAAACTCGCTTCCCTGGGCCTTGTGCACGGTGGTGGCGTAGGCCAGTTGCAGGTCGGCCATTTCGGATCGGTCGAAATCGAGAATCTTGCTGTCGAATTCAGCCGCCAGCGTGCCGGATTCGAGATTGACCGCGGTGATTTTTCCCAAATCTCCGTTGAAAATCTGCTTTTCATAATTGTTGCGGGTTTGGATTATCTTGTCGCCGATGGAAAAACGGCAATCGCCAAACCGGATGCCTGAGCTTCGCGGATTGATGATAGCTTGCAATGCTTTGTTCAAATTGGCGATTCCAACAATGCCCTTATGCATTGGCGCTATAACCTGCGTGTCCCAAACAGGGTCGAGTCCGAGCTTTTGCGGCAGAAACCGGCTGCAAAGATCGAGCACCGCTTGCAGGCATTGGTCCGGATCGGGCGCGGCGATAAACCGTAGGTCCTCCTGCGGTTCGAGGGTGTCGAGTTCGGACGCGGGGTGCCTCGTTGGAGTCGCCGGGTTGCCCCCCAGCACCTCGTAGGCAACCGTTACAATGGGACTGCGAGCTTCCTGCCGGTAAATGGTTTTTAAACGGGTCACCGCAATGGAGCCGCTTTCCATGAGGTCCTTGAGAACATTACCGGCCCCGACGGAGGGCAATTGATCGACATCGCCCACCATAACCAAATGCAATTCCGCAGGCAAAGCCCGGAAAAGAGCGGCCGCCAGTCGATTGTCGAGCATGCTGGCCTCGTCCAGAATAACGGCTCCGGCTGTTAGCGGGTTACTTTCGTTGACCGTAAATCGACCTTCGGCGGGATCGAACTTGAGAAGCCGGTGGATCGTACGGGCCTGGATGCCAGCCGCCTCGCTCATTCTCTGGGCCGCACGTCCGGTGGGAGATGCTAGCATGATTTTTACTTTTTTGGCACCCAAAATCTCGACTATGGCACGCAGAATCGTCGTTTTACCGGTGCCGGGGCCGCCCGTGATAACGGAAAGTTTTTCCGACAAAGCGGTCTTCACGGCCTGAGCCTGCTCGGGGGCGAATTCGATACCGGCTCTGGCCTCGGCCCAATTGACGGCGGCTTCGATTTTTATGGGGGGAAACCCGGACGAATGCTTCAGCAGCCGGGACACGCCCTGCGCGATTTTCGATTCCGCTTGTTCCGTTAGAGGCAGTTGTAAAAGTTTCTCCCGTTTGTCGAGCCGCAGACTGCCGTCTCCCAGTAGGCTTTCCAAACCCCGATCGATGTTGGCCGGATCGGTTTGCAACAATTCCGCCGCGTAGGACTGCAAATCTTCTCTTGGGTAGGCCGTGTGCCCTTCGTCCTCGAGTGTTTGCAGGGCATGGAGAATACCAGCTTCGATTCTGGGTGCGCTGTCGTTGGCGAAACCGATGTTGATGGCGATTTTATCGGCTGTCTTGAAACCGATGCCAGGTATCTCGCGAACCACCTGATACGGTTCCGAGCGTAAAATGCGTGCGGCGTCATGGCCGTACTTGCCCACTATTTTAACGCATTGGGCCACCGTCACACCATAGGTTTGCAGAAACATCATCACTTCCCGCACGGAACGCTGCTCCTCCCAGGCTTTCTTGATGGCTCTGGCCCTCTTCCGGCCGATGCCGGGAACCTCCCGCAGGCGGGCCGATTCTTCCGAAATAATTTTCAATGTCTCTGCCCCGAAGTGGTCCACGATATTATCTGCAAATACCTTGCCCAGACCCGGAACCAGGCCACTACCCAGGTATTTGCGAATTCCATAGACGGTCGAAGGCAAAGTAGAACGAAATTCCCGGATCTTAAACTGCCTGCCAAACCGGTCGTGATCCGTCCACCGGCCCGCCAGGCGCAAGGTTTCCCCGCATTGCACTGCGGGCAGCGCACCCGCCACCGTAACCGTTTGGCCTCCCTCCCGGGCGCGGAATTCTCCAACGCAATAATGATTTTCCTCGTTGTAGAAAACAATTCGCTCCAAAACGCCATGGAGGGCTTCCTCGCCCGGTTTCAAACCTATGTTTGCGGTTGTGGACATGATTGGCGCAAGCGGTATTAGAGTGGCGGGACGACGGGCTTGACCCCCCGTATTTGTTAAGGAAAGATAAGAGGCAAGGTCGATGGATTCACAAGCGCAAAAAGCCCTCTTCACCCCCGAGTTGACGGGCGACCGTCTCGTCCTGCATCTATCCGGGGTCTGGAAACTGGGCAACGGCATTCCAGATATCAAAGATATCGAAAAATCCGCAACGGCCGAAACCGGCTGTAAAAGCCTTTCCTTCGATACTTCGAAGGTCAACGGATGGGATTCCGGCCTCATGACGTTTTTGATTAAGGTCCTGCGTTTTTGCCAGGCCAACGGATATCGATTCGATCAGGATTCGCTGCCCGAGGATTTAAGCCGACTCCTCACCCTATCGCAGGCGGTTCCGGAAAAAGAGGACATCGGCGGTGACTCCGGGCAAAGAAATTTCTTCTACCGGTTTGGCCAAAAAAGTCTTCGCAATTACGAAGAATTGATCGCCAGCATATCTTTTGTGGGGGAATGCTTCCAGAGCGTGGTGGGGCTTTTCAAGGGCCGCAAACCATTCCGCTGGAGGGATTTTTTTCTCGTAATGCAGGAGGTGGGGGCGGATGCCCTGCCCATCGTCGCCCTCATCAGTTTTTTGGTCGGCTTGATCATTTCGTTTCTCGGTGCCGTGGTTCTGCAGCGATTCGGGGCCGATGTTTATGTCTCCTATCTGGTGGCCTATGGCATGCTCAGGGAAATGGGCGCGCTCATGACGGGTATTATCATAGCGGGGCGAACCGGGGCCGCTTTTGCCGCTCAAATCGGGAGCATGAAAGTGACCGAAGAAATCGACGCACTCAAGACCCTGGGCATCTCCCCCGTCGATTTTATCGTTTTGCCACGTATGTTGGCATTGTTTATCATGATGCCTCTACTGGCCGTATACGCCGACATTATCGGCATCCTCAGCGGCATGCTGATCTCCAAAGGCATGCTCGGTATCGCCTTCCCCATTTTTTTAAGTGGAATGAAAGAGGCCGTCGCCCTACCCGATTTTTTTCTCGGCGTTATCAAAGGAACGGTTTTCGGAGTTATTGTGGCGGTGTCGGGTTGCCTTAAAGGAATGCGTTGCGGCAACAGCGCCGATGCCGTGGGCCTGGCTACCACATCGGCCGTCGTAACAGGCATTACTTTCATCATCATAGCCAACGCCATCATCGACTGGATTGCTGCCGTTTATGGAATTTGAGTCGTCAATATGAATAGACAGCAAAACGGAACCGCCCATATCGAAGTCAGTCATCTTGAGATGGCTTACGGTGATTTCGTGGTTATGCGCGACCTCAATTTCAAGGTTCGTCGCGGCGAGGTAATGGTCATCATGGGCGGAAGCGGCTGCGGCAAAAGCACACTTCTGCGGCACCTCATCGGACTGAAAAATCCCGCCAAAGGCGATATTCTTTACGATGGCGAAAGTTTTGTGCTTTCCTCGGAGGAGGAGCAGAAGAAAAAATTGCGCTCGTTCGGGGTTCTCTACCAGGGAGGTGCCCTGTGGAGTTCCATGACGCTGGCCGAAAACATCACTTTGCCTCTCGAAGAATACACCGATTTGTCACCCTCCGAAATTGGCGAAGTGGTCTCCTACAAACTCTCCCTCGTGGGACTGGCCGGTTTCGAGGGATTTTACCCATCGGAAATCAGCGGCGGTATGCGCAAAAGGGCGGGACTGGCCAGGGCCATGGCACTGGACCCGGAAATCCTCTTTTTCGACGAACCTTCGGCCGGTCTGGACCCCATCAGCTCTAGCCGTTTGGACGATCTCATCCTGCAGTTGCGGGACAGTTTGGGCTCGACCGTTGTGGTGGTTACCCACGAGTTGCAAAGTATCTTCGCGATTGCTGATAAGGCGGTTTTTCTAGATGTTGAAAAACGAACCATGACCGCTTTCGGAAACCCCAACGAAATGCTGAAGACTCCACCCAACGACAATGTGCGCCGTTTTCTAAACCGGGACAGCAAACCGGATTGACTTTGACTTTTTTATCCTGCCATGCCCCAATCCTGCCCCATAACTTACCGTTGGCAATCGCCGCGTCTATTCTCAAAACCGAAACCTTGTTTGTTGTAAGATGAGCCGAAAAGCCAATCCCACCCTGATTGGAGTCTTTGTGTTGGGCGCGATCGCCCTGGCGGTCGCCGCCATTGTCTTTTTCGGCTCCATGAAGTTCTTTTCCGAAAGCGAGGACTTTATCGTTTATTTCGATGAGGCGGTTAGTGGTCTGGAGATGGGCGCGCCCGTTAAATTTCGCGGGGTTCCCATCGGAAGCGTGAGAGAAATCTATATACGCTACAATCAGGATGAGGAATCGGACCACAGTCCCGTCATTATCGAGTTGGATATAACCCTCCTCAACAGTTCCCTCGGGGTGGATGTTGATATTCGAGACGAGGAGGTGTTTTTCGCGGTCATCAACCAAGGTTATCGGGCCCAGTTGGTGACGGAGAGCTTTATTACCGGCTTGCTCTATATCGAAATCGACATCGACGTGGATGCCGGGCGCCCGATCTGGATTCAGGAAGAAGCCATCTACAAAGAGTTTCCCTCCAAACCTTCTTTGACCGCCGCTCTCGGGCAGACCGCCCAGGAGGTTTTTGCCATGCTGGGCGCCCTCGATGTCCAAACAATTAACGATGAACTCGTTGGAGTGCTCTCGAAAGCCAACAATGCTCTCGGCGAAATTGAATTTTCCCGCATCAACGATTCGGTAATCCGGGCCGCCGATTCAGCCACCGAGCTGTTGCGATCGGAAAAAATAATGACCACCCTCGACAACCTCAACAAAGCCCTTAAGGAGTATGAGGAACTGGCCTCCGATATTCGCGGCAAGATCGACCCCGTGATGGCCAAAGCGGATGAAACCAATGTCGAGATTCAGAAAACTCTGCGAAAAGTTCAGGACGCTTCAGCGCAAATAGAGCGCACCCTTTCACCTGAATCTTCCATACGTTACGAGTTGGAGAACACTCTCTCCGAGCTGACCGAACTGGCGGAATCCATTCGCTTGCTCGTCGAATACCTGGAACGCAACCCCCGAGCGCTCCTGACTGGAAAAGAAATGCCCGAATCGGAATCCAACCCGAAGAAAAAGAAAAAATGAAACTCCACCTTTCCAACCAAATACTGGCTCCCGCATCTCTCCCGATTTTACTCTTTTTGTTCTTCGCCTCCTCCGGGTGCATTGACTTGGCGCCCCAGCACGATCCCACCCGCATTTTCGTGCTCAACGGCGATCAGGCATCCATTCCGCCAGCCGGACAAGCGGGCCTCAAGGTGAAAATCAGCCGCATAGAATTACCTTCCTATTTGAATAATTCCAAAATGGCAGCCCGCAAAGGCGGCCTCGAAATTACCTACTCCGAATTCAATCGCTGGGGTGAAGACCTCGACGCGGCCATCGGCCGCAACCTGCTCAACGCGCTCTCCGCCAACCCGGACGTAAGCCAGGCTACCCTCTTTCCAGCCGGCGAGGGCGGAGAATTCGATATTCGGGTAACGGTCCGTATTCAACGGTTCGAAGGTGAAAACGATAATGCCGCCATACTCAAAGCCCAATGGGAAATTGCCGATTTCAATACCCGTGAAATCATACAGACCGGAAAAACAAACGCCCGCCGACCCTGGGACGGAAAAGACTATGCCACCCTCGCCCAGGGATTGAGCGACACCCTAAATGAATTAGGCCGCGACCTATCCATCGCCCTGCAAGACGCGGGAAAATAAAACTGGAAACGCGCATTCGGTTTTTTGCCAACACGACCCACCTAAGGCAATTCCTCGGGGACAAAGTAAACCTTAATTCGGCGGGACGCTGAACAGGCTGCCATTGTCAAACCTCTGGAAAAAACGCCGCCCCGAAGCATCGTCTCCGACAGCATAAATCCAACCCTCGTTCGGCCCGTAGAGGTAAAGCCAGCGATAGGAGTCCTCATTCAGGAACATCCATTGCCCCAGCCCGAGATCCCATAGAAAAATGCCATCGCTTGTGCTTCTACGCGCCACAAACTGCCAGCCATGTTCGTCGTGATAGATCCAAGGCCAATATTCGGCGTTGAAATTGAGGTACCACGAGGAAGCCCACCACTCCGGGTAACCATCGACAATTTGCACCTGGAAAGTGTTTAGATAAAGAAGATTACCTCCTACATAGCTATATTGTAGGTTATTTAATTCGCTCAGGGCACTGATATCAATGATTCGGTTGTGGATTAATGATAACCATTCTAAATTAGTAAGATTGCTCAGCACGCTAATGTCGCTGATTCGGTTTCTACTCAGGTTAAGCACTGTCAGGTTGGTGAGATCATGCAGGGCGCTAATATCGCTGATCCAATTGCTCCAGAGTCTTAGGTCAATCAGATTGGTAAGCCCGCTCAAGGCACTGATATCGATGATATCGTTGGATATGAGGGATAACTCTGTCAGGTTAATCAGCTCGCTCAAGGCGCTGATATCGATGATCTGGTTGCTATCCAGGTTAAGCGTTGTCAGGCTGGTGAGCCCGCTCAAGGCGCTGATTTCGCTGATCTGGTTTTGATCGAGTTCTAACCTTGTCAACTTGGTGAGTCCTCTCAGAGCGCTGATATCGCTGAGCGGGTTTCTAAAAATGTGTAGCGTGGTTAGATTAGTGAGTCCGCTCAGGGCGCTGATATTGCCGACCTGATTGCTACGGAGGTCTAGCGTTGTCAGGTTGGTAAGCCCGCCCAGGGCGTTGATATCTTTGAGCGGGTTGTCACCCAGCTTTAGCGTTGTCAAGCTGGTGAGTCCGCCTAGGGCGCTGATATCGTTGATCTGGGTACTGCTACGGAGGTCTAGCGTTGTCAGATTGGTGAGCCCATCCAGGGCGCTGATATCGCTAAGTGGGTTGTCGCTTAAGTATAGCGTTGTCAAGCTAGTGAGTTCGCTCAGGGCGCTGATATCAATGATATCGTTGTTGTAGAGGTCTAGGACCGACAGGCTGGTAAGACCACTCAGGGCACTGATATCGATGATACGGTTGAAGTTGAGGCCTAGGAATGTCAGCCCGGTAAGCCCGCTCAGGGCACTGATATCGCCGAAACCATTGCGGGAGAGGTCTAATTTTTCCAAATTAGTGAGTCCGCTTAATGGGCTTATATCGCGTACCCGGCTGAAAAATAGATTCAACTGAGTCAGATTCACGGCCGCCTCCAGACCGGTCAGGTCGGTAATTCTTAGATATGAGGCATCAAGGGCAGTCAGGGTAGCCATATCCTCCGTAGTTATGTTACCCGTAGGTTTATTTAATTCATTTCGGATGGTCGACTCCAGGTCGCTATTCGGTATTTCAACCTTTTGGGCCTGGGCAGCCGTATTCCAAATCAGTAAGATACTGATAATGAATACCATTCGATAACTGAATATCGAGAAGTGAGGGTGTTTTCCAAGCATTGAGACCAATTAACCTAAGAAACGTTAACACAGTGAGGAGCAAAAGCAAATTACCATGGAATTTTTCCCAGCGACAATCCCAAAGATATTTGCCTAAAAACGACCTTACATGATCCTCTCGAGGTTAATAAACCAACCACATGAAGTTTATCTTCATATCGCCGGGAAATCAAACACTAGTTCACCGGCAAGTCCGGCGGGACGCTGAACAAACTGCCGTCGTCCAGTCTCTGGAAAAAACGCCTGCCCGGAGTATTGTCCCCGAAGGTGAAAACCCAACCCGCCTGGTCGCCCCCGAAGATGAAGATCCAGCGATAGGAGCCCTCGTTCAGGAACACCCATTGCCCCAGACCGAGATCCCAGAGGAAAATCACACTGCTGGTGCTGGAGGCCGACACAAACTGCCACCCATGTTCGTCGTGAAAAATCCAGGGCCAAAATTCAGCATTGTAGTTTTTATACCAGGAAGACGCCCGCCACCCCGGAAATCCCTCTATGGCCGTCCCTCCGAACACATCGCCGCCGCCTCCGGAAAATTCACCGTAGGCGATCAATCCTTCGCTGAATCCGGTGTTAGTCCCCAGCAAAGTGTCCGCGTCTCTTTCGATATAAGCGAAAACATCGGCCTGTTTGGCAAATACCGGAGATCGGCTGGTCAACGCCAGTTCGGAGCCGTCCGGAGCCAGCGAAAGCCTCGTCACAGTGGCAGCGGCATCACCATCGTAGACGGCCAGAAAAACATCTTCCAGGTTCACATCAACCTTCGTCGGATCGATGTTGGTGGCTCTGTGGGAAAACGCTACCGAGGCCCCGTCACCGGAAATGTCGAAACCTCCCCCGATGCCCGAATTCATCGGTAACCCATCTGCGGTCGCCGAGGCCCGCCAAACGGTATTTGTGGAGAGATTTACTACATAAATTTCTGCATTAGAATGAGAGAACCCCGGAATAATCCCATCACCACCGAAAACTTCGACATTCGACCCGCTAGTGGTAAAGGCGTTACCATCATAGCTCGCTTTTGGGGTGGCAAAACTACCACTGGCCACGGCGCCGGACTCAGCCCGTGAAACCAGTTCCACCTCTCCAGTTGCCAGATTGCGCCGGTAAAGCGTAAAGAATGCTGCTGGGGTATCGCCATGGACACCAGCGGCGGTTGTCGAGAAAAACAGGTAACGTCCATCGGCGCTCAAATCGTACTCGGTCTCGAAACCCAGGGTGGGCGAAAATTGCTCCCCTGCGCTGTTCAGCATGCCCAGAGTGGTCGTCCCAGCGGTGTGATTGTAAATGAAAACGTCGGCGGTGCCATTGGAATCGTTTTCCACCAGATTTGTGGCCAGGCAACCGTAGGCCACCAAGTTCCCATCCGCGCTGATGAGTGGACGAAAACAATTGGCGTTCGGCCCCAAAGCATCCGTGCCCGGGTTGACCCACGTCGTTGTTTCACTCACCGTATCGCGCAAATAAACCCGGCGGAGGTCCGTACCCAGAAACGTCACATAACGGCCATCGGCACTGAGGTTGGGACGGGTCGCCCCGACGGAATTGCCGTTTTCATCGATATTGACCGTTAGCGTTTCTTCGGTCTGAATATTATGGGTGAAAATGCCCGACAGATCGTACCAGGCAAAAACATTGCCATCCGCCGAAATCGCAGATCCAAGAACACTGTCAGAAGGCTGGCCCTGCGCGTCCACCGAGGCACGCTGAAAACTCTTTTGCGCGTTGAGTGCAACAGGCCCGCAAATCAAAAGAACGAGCAGAAAAACGCCCAGAATTTTATTTGCAGACGCAACGTTAATAAAAGCAAAGATAGTAGTAGAAGATCCCATGTATTTTTTCACGCTAATATGGTTAGTATTAAAAAGAGAATTTTGTAAATACCAAAATTTGGCTTTAACATTCTAAGGTTTGTGCGGCGTTCCGTCGGATCACCAGGGTCCCCAGTCCGACACGTTCCGACGCGCCTTGCACATAACACATAATGGCTCTTTGCATCGTCATCTTCGAATTTGAGATAGGTTCCAGGAATAAACCCACCCCGAATACCCTGCATATTGAGCCTCAGTATTATTTAGAACAGTGTCACCCCAAGAACTGCAATCAACAACACACATCCGATTTTTTTGGAGCCGGCTGTCGGATTCGAACCGACGACCTGATGATTACAAATCAACTGCTCTGGCCAACTGAGCTAAGCCGGCTGTGTCTTGAAATAAAAATGCTTATCCAATTAGGAATCGACAGTGACAAATACTATGGCTGTTTCCGAATTCAAAGTGGGCCTAAAAAAGCTACAGCGTATCAATTTATTCAGGATAAAATAGGGATAATTAAACAAAGAATTTCAGGTCACTTGATTCATTTTTCAGTTCAAATGCATACACCATGGATTGGCAATAATAAAAAATGGCTCTAGACTAGCATGGTATAATAAAAACCATTGTTAGTCGTTAATGAATAAAGGTTTAACAAATTATAAGCGAAAAAAAATTCTGAAGCACTTTTGCGAGGATATTCCAGCGTCCAAAACGGCTCGTTTGACGGGGATC
>JAJFLT010000277.1 GCA_021772555.1 Opitutales bacterium
AAGGCGGGTTAATAGAAAATAATAAAATACGTTTCGGGGAGTGAAAATGCTGGCGTTTTTTTAGATTTTATGTTCTAATGTTCACTATTATGAAAAACCGATCTCATTACCACTGTTTTGTCAGGGCTGTTAACACTGCGACTCAAATCAGCTTAAAAGCGTCTTTTCGGCTAAAAAAGGCGCTCATCAACTCGACGAATACCTATTCGCCTCGTCTCTTTACCCCATTTTTAGCTCGAAAATCCATCTTTTATCTTCGTTTCTCGAAGTGTTAACACGCCCTAAACCGATGATTTCATTTAGAAAGCGCCTTTCGAGCGAGCGTCCTATCATTTAACAGATTACCTGTGCCATGAATAGTCTTGCCGGTAGTGAGTTCCGGCTTCTATACCGGAAAGCGATGAACCGTTCCCTTCCATTTAAAATCAGCGTTCTTGTCCACCTGCGGGACGAGGAGGGGCGTCTATTGCTTTTAAAACGCAAGAAGCATCCCAATCATGGGCTCTGGAGTTGTATTGGGGGGAAACTGGAAATGGATGAGGGGGAAAGTCCGTTCGAATGCGCCATTCGGGAAACGCGGGAGGAAACCGGCCTGGAGGTGGTGGAAAAAGACCTCCACCTATTTGCCATGATTAGCGAAAAAAATTATGAGGATAATTCCCATTGGCTCATGTTTCTTTTTGATTGCAGCAAAACCCTGAACCGTTTGCCCTCGAATTTCGATGAGGGGGATTTCGCATTTCATCATCCGGAACAAATCGAAAACCTGCCTATTCCCGAAACCGATCGGGTCGCCCTTTGGCCGGTCTATTTTCAGCACCGAAAAGGCTTCGTCGTCATGCGGGCCGAATGCGCAACGGGGAACAAGCCGGAGGTCGTTATCGAGGAGCTGCAATAAGTCGTGGGTGTAGTATCCAGGTGTCAGGATAGAGGAAACTGGATGCAGGATAGATTTGCAGATGAATCAATCAATAAATAGAACAAGGTGAGAGGGTTTCGAGATTAATAAAAAAATGAAAAAGAAAGCATCGCCATCAGCCAGAAAGCTGGCCGCGGAAAAAGGTGTAGACATCGAATCGCTGGTCGGCACGGGTCCCGGCGGGCGCATCATGAGGGGCGATGTCCTGGCTGCGGCAGGCGGCAACACGAAAGCCGTCGATGAAATTCCCCTACCGGAAGCCGCCGCGTTGTCGGAGGAGTCTTCCTATGCCGATATTCCCGTTTCTCCCACCCGGGGCATCATCGCGCGGCGCCTGCTCGAATCCAAAACGCAGATCCCTCATTATTACATGGAAATCGAGGTCGATGCCGGACCGTTGGGCCAACACCGCGATTCTCTCAATGCAAGATCGAATACCGGAAAGCTTTCCTGGAATGATTTTGTTTTGAAAGCCACGGCGGAAGCTCTGCAGCGCGTTCCGGCCATCAACGTATCCTGGCTGGGGAAAAAAATTCGCCGGCACGAAGCAGTTCACCTTGCCTTCGCAGTGGCCGTCGAAGATGGTTTGATCACTCCGGTCATCCGTAACGCTCACCTTAAAGGGACTCGTCAAATAGGAATCGAGGTTCGCCAGTTAGCCGCAAAAGCGCGTGACCGAAAATTGACCCCGGAGGAAATTACCGGGAGCACATTCACGGTGACTAACCTGGGCATGTTCGGGATAAGAAGTTTTTATGGAATCATCAATCCGCCCAACGCGGCTATTCTCTCGGTGGGAGCCATTCAGCAGAAACCGGTCATCAATACGGCGGGAGCCATTGTGGCCGGGTTGCAAATGACCCTGGGGTTGAGCGGCGACCACCGTGTTGTGGATGGCTCAACCGGCGCGTCATTTCTCGCCACGCTCAAAGAGATTCTGGAATCGCCGGATCAAATTGACCTCTAACCAAACGTATTTATGGCATCAGAAAAAAGAAAAACCACCACGGAGTCCGATCTAAAGGGACTGTCACTTTTGGGTTCGGAAATCAACGAGCCCTCAAAAAATTTGGAAACTTTCCCCAACAAACACCCGGGGCGGGACTACGTTGTCACCCTCGAAACCGATGAATTTACCTGTATCTGCCCCAAAACCGGACAGCCCGATTTCGCCACCATCACCATCAACTACATTCCCGACAGGAAGATCGTGGAAAGCAAATCCCTGAAACTCTATATTTGGAGCTACCGCAACGAGGGAACTTTTCAGGAACATGTGGCCAACGTTATCTTGGATGACCTGGTGGAGGCGCTCGACCCCCGTTGG
Organism: Opitutales bacterium; assembly: GCA_021772555.1. GTDB lineage: Bacteria > Verrucomicrobiota > Verrucomicrobiia > Opitutales > UBA2987 > JAJFLU01. Next base: position 2,247 of record JAJFLT010000277.1, read on the forward strand.
TGTGAAGTGGTGGCGGACTTTTCCGTCCGGGGTGGAATCGGCATAACGGTCAAAGCCGAGCATCGCCAGAAGAACTAAACACGGGACCTTTCATCAGCGTCTGCTTCGATGGCCTTTTCGAGGGCCACTAAATTATCGACCGCTTTTCTCTTCGCATCAGCCAGTGCAATAGAGTCGGTAACATCCTCACGCGCGAATAAATAAAATTTGATCTTCGGTTCGGTCCCGCTACCCCGCACGGCGTATGAATAACCATTTTCGAGTTCCAGAAAATAAAAATCCTGTTTCGGGATTTTCTTGCCGTCTGCATCGAATACATCATCCACTCCGAAATCGGTAAATTTATCCACCCCGATGCCTCCGACTTCACTCGGCGGATTTTTTCTGTAGGATTTTAGAATTCGACCTATGGCCGCCGCCCCGGCGGCTCCTTCATGGACGATGTTGAGCAACCGTTCCTCATGGCAGCCATATTTCACATGCATCTCATCGAGAAATTCTCCGACGGTTTTACCCTCATCCTTGAGGGCTGCAACCAGCTCGCAGAACATGATGACGGCCGCATTGGCATCCTTATCCCGCAAGCGATCGCTGGCCAGGTATCCATAACTCTCCTCTCCGCCGAACACAAAGTAGGTTCCGTATTTTAAATGAAGGTCGATTAAATCCTTGTGCCCGGCATTATCGTAATCGATTTCCCGGCCCTCCTCCCGCAACAAACCTTCTTTAAGTTCGTCTTCATATTCGGCCAATTTATCTCCGATAAATTTGAAGCCGGTCAATGTGTCGATCAACTTCAAGCCATGAGCCTTGGCGATAGCCGCCTGCAGCGAAGTCGTCACAAAAGTCTTAATAATGACGGCGCGTGGGGATCCTTCGCGTGGTATCCAGCCCATTTCCTTTAATTTGCCGACCCGGTACTCAGCCAGGACCGATCCGATCATGTTGCCCGTCAATAATTCCAATTTCCCTTCCCGATTCGGTGCAGCCACCCCCATACGGTCGGCGTCCGGATCCGTGGCCAGAACCAGATCGGCCCCCACCTTAATCGCTTTTTTCATGGCCAGGGAAAGAGCTTCGGCATTTTCCGGATTGGGCGATTTAACGGTTGGAAAACGTGGGTCCATGACATTCTGGTCTTTCACCGCGACAACATCGACTCCGAATTTATTCATGATGGGAACGGACATTATTCCACCGGTGCCATGGATAGGTGAAAACACAACCTTGGGCCGAACCCGCCTCAACAAAACCGGATCGAGTACATTTTCTTCCAGAACTGCGGCATAGGCGGCATCAACCACGGGCCCGAGGGCGATTATGCCTTCAAGATTTTTTTGCAAAAATGGACCCACTTCAATCAGGTCCACTTTGTTCACCTCGTCGATGATTCCCTCGGCGTGGGGAGAAACGATTTGTGAACCATCCCTGAAATAAACCTTATAGCCGTTGTCGTGCGGCGGATTGTGGCTGGCTGTTATTACGATTCCTGCGGTGGCCCCGAGGTGGCGAACGGAAAAGCTCAATTGTGGGGTCGAACGCGGCCCGTCGAAAAGGGAAGCCACCCCACCCAATTGCCGCCAGGTGGAAATCGTCAACTCGCAAAAATGACGGGAGAAATGCCGCACATCGTGAGCCACCACCAATGCGGGCGCCACGGCGCTGCCCGATTCTCCGGCCAGGAAATTTTGGCAGTAGCGGAACAAACCGATGGTGGCGCGAACGACATTGAAATCGTTCATGCATGCGCTGCCGACCGCGGCATGGGCGGGAGTTTCCAGTGGTGAAATCTTTTTCCCTCTTTCCGCTTCAGTGGACTGAGCGGCGATGGTCCGCCCGCGCAAACCGCCGGTGCCGAAGGCCAGGTTTTTATAAAATCTGTTATTCAATTCCTCCCATGCCTCACCCGCGACCAACTCCCGCAGGCTTTCCTGTGCCCAAAGCGGGAGTATCCCGCCTCGGCACCAAGCCTTTAAGTTGGCACATGTTTCCGGTAGGAGGCGGCTTTCCTCCTCCGCTTTAGTAATCTTTTCTAAAAGCTGTTTCATTCCAGATATGTTCCTTCCGCAATGGCTGGTCGGGTTTCCAAATTCTTCCATCTTTCCAAAAATGCTTGTTTGCTGTCGGCAAATATAGGACTGACCTCGAAAGAAAAACCGGGCAATCCCGTTTCATCGGTGGCGATATCTTCTCCCGCCGCTTTCAACCAACGCGTCCACTGGCGCAACTGGTCCTGGCGGGAGGACTCCGCCGAATCGATGCCGACAGCATTTTTAATCGGGCTGAATTCATCCTCCCGCAAAGTTTCCACCACGATGGGATTTTTGGCAAACCCCAGCGCATCGAAGGCGAACATCTCAAACTTCACCCCGTTGGGCGAATCAGGCTCGACCACGCGGCCTTCGGAATCGATGGCGGTCACTCTTTTGTCTGCGCGGTGAAAAGGGAGCCGAAACCGGGGGTCATCCCCACCCACCTGCCGGGCAAAATCACGGGATATCAAGTGAATCGCGATGCTTCCGGCCCGGTAGCGCAACTCCCCCGAACTCTCGTCTTTTTCCAAGGTTAACTTTTCCGGCAGGTCGCTGTATTCGATGACCTCCAATTGGTCCTCACGGAGGCAAAATACACCCACTTTTTCTGTCGGATTGGCCTTGCAAACCATCTTGCTCGACATCTCGGACTCGCCCATGAGGTGAAAACCGATAAACGCCGGATCAATGGGCTGCAACAAAGGATTATCGACCTGGAAATAGCTGATGATATCGATCCCCGACTCCTTCAGCAGATCGAGCGACCCGCTCCGGGCCAAAGCCCGCAATGAACCGCCGTGGCCATCCGGGCTCAAGGCGAGGCCATCGGGTTTTTGCAGAAGGATTTTACCCGCAAAGTCCACCGCCGGCATGCGCCCTTGTTGGAAAAAACGTACCCCTTGACTCTCCAATCCAAAGAATTGGTTCTCCGTGAAAAACCGCACGGTGGACTCATGGTTGTCACCACTGGTCATGATAAGCCAGGGAATGGCGACATGATAACGATTTGAGGCTGTCAGTATTTTTTCGGCAAAAACCTGAAATAAAGACTTGGAGCGCACCGGGGTGGCCGGAAACGATCCCTTGGGCCCGTCGAAGCCAAGCCGGGTCCCCTGCCCGCCCGCCACCGTAAAGGCAGCCACGCGTCCGTTTCTCAAGGCTTCGCCGCCCATCTTTTCAGCTTTCCTCCAGGCATTCAGATCACCCCCGTGAACGGGCGCCGCGATAAAGGGCGCCGGTTGCCAATTTTCCACATTCGGCTCAACCATGCTGTCGGTCAAAACCAACTCCCGCACCAATCGGTCGATCTCGGCTAGATTAATTTCTGAAGCCTGCTTCAGCAACCGGTCCCGCGCATCTTCGTCAAGCCGGTCGAAAAACCTGAATACCTGCCCCTGCCCGGCCCGCTCAAAAGCTTCGCGTAATGCCAATGAATCGCCCATTGGCAAATTCAAGTCTTCATTCATCAATGGAAACAACCATAAAATCCTTTGCCGCAGATAAAATTTATGCGCCCAGGTTGTGCAAAAACGCAACAAAACCTAATCGGGTCTCGAATTTACTCCATCAAGTAATGTAGGATAATTCTCATGCATTCAGCTTGGCAAAAAATTGTCCACACCTGGCCGCTGAATCGGTTTCCCGTCCGATTGTTCAGTATTATTTGGGTTAGGCTGAAAGGCGCGGGGCGCGATATTGCCCCCATCCTGGTGGTTATCGCGTTTTTCCAATTGGTCGTTCTGCGACAACCGTTTCCCCATCTCGGAGAAATATTGTGGGGTATTCTACTGGTCTATTTGGGGCTCATTTTCTTTCTCGAAGGTTTGGAAATGGGGCTCTTCCCCATCGGGGAGCGTCTGGCCACAGGATTCGCCCGCAAAGGGAGTTTTACCTGGCTGATGGTCTTCAGTTTTGCTCTGGGTTTTTCCACCACCATCGCCGAGCCGGCTCTAATCGCCATCAGCGCCGAAGCGGCCGAAGTGGCCACCGAGGCCGGGTTCATCGAGCAGGGTGACGAAAGCCAATCGCGCTATGCCCTGGGGATGCGGTTGACGGTGGCGTTTTCGGTGGGCCTGGCGGTTGTTTTGGGTGTTCTCCGCATCCTATTCGATTGGCCTCTACATTGGCTGATGGCGGGTGGATATATCGCGGTTATCATCATTACCTTTCTGGCTCCTCCAGAGATCATCGGCATTGCCTACGATTCGGGTGGTGTGACGACTTCCACCATAACCGTGCCCATGTTGGCTGCTCTGGGCATCGGTCTGGCCTCAACCATACGCCACCGCAACCCGCTCCTGCACGGGTTTGGCCTCATAGCGTTCGCTTCCCTGCTGCCCATAATTTTTGTCCTCCTTTACGGGATCGTATTGTTCCGCAGCTAGATAACCATGAAATCCGTTTTCAACGAGTTGGGATACGCGCTCCTTCTTTCCATGAGGGACATTCTGCCCATCCTGGCGCTCATTCTGTTTTTCCAGCTATTCGTCCTGCGCGACAAAATCCCGCACAAGAGCCGGCTGGCGGTCGGTTTCATTTTTTGCGCTTTAGGGCTCGGGCTGTTTCTGGCGGGATTACGGAAGGCGTTATTTCCCATCGGTGAAATTATGGCACGGCAATTGTCTGAGCCGGAGTTTGTTGCCGGTGCGGGTGGCTTTGCCCAGGAGCCCGTGTGGTGGGCTTACGGCTGGATTTATCTCTTTGGCGCTACGATCGGTTTAGCCACCACCATTGCGGAGCCGGCCCTCATGGCTATCGGGATCAAAGCGGAGGAGGTATCCAAGGGCAGCATACGGCAATGGCCCTTGAGAATCGCCGTAGCCTTGGGGGTTGCCGCCGGCATTATTCTGGGGTTATTCCGTATCATCACGGGGGCGCCCTTGGTCTATTTTATCGCAATAGGGTATGCCGTCATCATCATTCAAACGATGTTTGCCCCACGCTACATCATACCGTTGGCCTACGATTCGGGAGGCGTCACGACCTCTTTGGTCACAGTTCCGTTGATTGTTGCCCTGGGTCTGGGCCTCTCCCAGACCATCCCGGGGCGCAACCCGGCGCTGGACGGCTTCGGTCTGGTTGCCTTTGCCAGTCTTTTTCCCATCATGTCGGTCATGGGATATATACAATGCGCTCATTGGTGGGACCAATTGAAGGGCCGCCAACAACTCAAGAAAGGAAGATCATGAACCTACACTTAATTCTTTGCATGGTAAAATCAGAACTCACCGATGGCATCGTGGACAGCGCCAAATCCGTCGGTGCAACCGGGGCCACCATCATCAACGCGAGTGGCGTCGGGATCCACGAAGCCAAAACCTTTTTCGGGCTTTCCCTGAGCGCTCAATCAGACGTTGTGCTGTTTCTGGTCGAGCACCATCTGGTCGATACCATTTTGAAGGAAATATACAAAACGGGTAAATTCAACGAACCCGGAACCGGCATCGCTTTTTCCCTGCCGGTCGAACAAGCCATCGGCCTGGAGAGTCAGATGGAAGTGATGCAGCAGGACAATAAAAAGGAGGACTGAACCGCATTGTGTGTCTGCCTTTGGGAAATCTTAATTTTCCGCAAAAATGCTCAATTTATGAATTGATAATTCTGAGCCCTTTTCACTCGATTGGATCGGGTTGTAATAATTCTCCGTTGACGCGCACATTTTCAAAACGAAAGGATTCGATAACGGACAGGTGTTGAGGAATCTTGGCTTCCTCGATGCGCACATTGCGGATCAAAATATCCCGAATGGGCGCTCCCTCCTTGCCCACAGCGCTGATCCCAAAATTATCGGCACTTTTGCAGGTGACATCTTCAATGATGAAATCACGAAAAACCGGGGGATAGTGATTGCCCCGCCAGCCGGGATAATCGGTCATGAATTGAATAACGGCGCGACTGGTCCTGTTCACCTCTATATTGCGGACCCGGATGTGCTCTACGGCTCCACCTCGATCAAGGTTGGATTTAAAAAAAATGGCCGATTCCACATTGCCGATTTGGCAATCTTCCATGAACACATAGCGCGCCCCGCCAGACATTTCGCTGCCGATGGTCAACCCGTTGTCGTCTGAATTCATCACGCAGTTGCGAATAATGATGTTTTCGCTGGCCTGCCCGACACGCCAGCCGTCCTGATCCCGTCCCGATTTAATGGCCACCGAGTCATCACCACTATTAAAGACACAGTCCTCCACCAGAACGTTGACGGACGAATCGGGGTCCACCCCATCGTTATTATGGTTCCAACTATCCACCGTAACGCCGCGGACGATAACATTTTCGCAGTAAACCGGATGAATGACCCAGAACGGGGAGTCGATAATGGTGACACCTTCCACCAAAACGTTCTTGCACCCAAAAAACTCTATCATGGGAGTCCTCAACCAGTGGCCTTTGCCAAAAATACGTTTGTGCACCGGAAAACCGTTATTACCCATCTGGCGCAACAAGAGTTGATCCGGTTTTTGTTTTGCCTTCCACGGCACGAAACTGTTCTTGGCATTACCGTCCAAGGTGCCCTTTCCCGTGATGGCGACATTGGTTCCCTGCCAGCAGTAAATAAAAGGGGAATAGTTATAACATTCCGTGCCCTCCCAGCGTGTCAGCACAACGGGAAGAAAATCATCCGTGTCATCACTGAACCGAATCGTCGCCCCTTCCTCGAGGTGCAGGTTCACATTGCTTTTGAGGTGGATCGGACCCTTGCAAAACCAAACCCCGGCAGGAACGACTACCCGTCCGCCGCCCACCTGATTGCACCGTGTGATGGCCTTTTCAATGGCTGGGCGGGAATCTGTTTGGCCATCACCCTTGGCTCCAAATTCTGTAATATAAAAATCCCTGTCCGGAAAATCAGGTTCCTTAATTTGATTGAGAATCCGTTCCGCCATGGCCCAGGTGACGGCATCGGATCTGCCGCCAGCCGCGGGAGCCAACGCTATTGCCATCAACAACGCTCCCAACCAAACCGGGGATACTCCACAAATTTTCATATCGGGAGGTTTCCGGAAAGTTCCCGAACGTTTCAAGATTTTAAATCGTTGATGGCCGAGGCAATTTGCCTCAATCCCTGGGAAATGAGGGCAGTGTCACTGCCGATGGCCAGAAAGGTGAATCCGGTATCGTATGCCTCCTCAAGCTGATCCGTATTGGGAATGGTGAGACCGGCGGCCTTGCCGGCTTTAAGCGCTGCTTTGACTACTATCCGGCGAGCTTCCAAAAAGAGAGGATGATCGAATTGCATGGGTATTCCCATGCTGATACTCAGATCCAAAGGGCCGATGAAAAGTACATCGACCCCGTCCACGGCGGCTATTTCATCAATGCAATCGAGTGCCTCCTTGCGCTCAATTTGGATAATGGTGATGAGTTCCTTGTTGGCGCGGGCAAAATATTCGTTGAAATTCGAACCGAAACCAGACGCCCGTGGCGATCCTGCCGCCCCCCGGATCCCCTCCGGCGGGTAACGCAAAGAAGCGACCGCCTGTTTGGCCTCCTCAACACTTCCGATCTGTGGAATCATTACCCCGGAGGCGCCCATGTCGAGAGCGCGCTTGAAGAGCATCGGCTGGTTTTCGGGCAGGCGAACGACGGGGGCGGTGGCACTGCCGTTCAAGGCCTGCAACTGACGCCCCAGAACTTCCCAATTGCCGGAACCATGCTCCAGGTCGATCATAAACCAGTCGAAACCGCACTGTCCGGCAATTTCAACCGATATGCTGGAACCCAGGTTAAGAAAAGTTCCCGATAACAATTCGCCGATCAAGGCGCGTTTACGTATATTGCGGATAGAAGCAGCACTCATTCTTTTTGATTTAATTTATCTATTTGGATTTGTCGAAATACAAAATCCCTATTCAGGAATCCTGGAATTCCGGAGTTATTTCAAGTTGCTCTCCGGCCTTTAATTCAATGTCTTCGCCGTAGGCGGATATCTTGTCGTTTAAGTAGATTCTGACCCGGACCGGTTCCTCCACATCGGAAGCGCTCCATTCCCATTTTCCGATCTCCACGAACCGCATTTCGACGCCTTGATCCCAGGACAATCCAACGCCCTCTCCACGGATATAGGGCGTGTTGCCAATGCCACCGAGCAGGTTGACGATCAGCGAAATCGAACCGGCATCGTCGAGGGTCGTTCGACTTGGTTCGAGGCCCTCTCCATCTTCATCCTCGGCCAATGATGAATCGATTTCCGCCTCCAACTCCAGTTTTTCGTCGAACTCGAAATCCGGTTGGGGACTTGATGGCGAAATTTCTTTTGCCGCGCTTTCTATCCTGGAATCATCCTGCGGCGCCGACCGGGACGAATGCTTTTCCAATAATTTTCCCAGTTGCTCCAGGTCCGGCTGGGGCGGCGTTTCGAATTCTTTCAACTCGGTGATTTGCTTTTCCAGAGCCGAAGGTATTTTTTTAAATTGCTTGAGCACGCCAGCCAGGTCTTTAGCCAGCGCATCAAGGGATTCCTGGGTTTGGGCTTTCTTTTCCGATTTGGCTGTCTGCATAAATTCTTTGGCCAAACGATCCAGATGTTTTGAATGTTTCTCCAATTGGGGAACCAAACCCTCCAGGCCGAGAACATGGGCCGCACCCTGCTCGGCCTGTCGGGTGAACACTTTTTGCAGCGCCTCTAATTCTCCCACCAGTCGCAGGGAGTTGGCGAATTGTTCCTCCGAAGCCTCCCGCAGTTGATTGCGCTCCAGCTTGAGCCGGGAAAAATACTCGATGAGGAAAGGAGCCAACAGAAAAAAGGGCCCCACCAAGGCGCAAATGATAGCGCCGGTCATGGCCTCGATGCTGTAGGGTTTGGGGGCTATCAGGACAATGGTAACGGCCACCGCCAGCAAAGTGATGTAAGCGAGAAAATAGGGCCACTTGGAAAGTTCGGTCTGGTCTTGTTCCTCCATGGCAGTCCTTCAATCAGATGGCTAGTATTTGACCGCGGGCCGCTCCACAAAACCCGCTTTGCGGTAAACTTTCGACAACATACGAAAGGCCCTTTTCTGAGCATCGGCAGCCCCATCCTGCAAAACTTGAGAGAGAGCCTCTTTATCGGCCATGAGGGCGTTGCAGTCATCCTGTATGGGCTGGAGAAGCGCCACCACGGCATCGG
>JAJFLT010000278.1 GCA_021772555.1 Opitutales bacterium
ATGGCGCCGGCTACGGTGGCATTAATGAGGTTGGCAATAGTGGCGGCGGCTAATGCATTGAGGACATACTTGGCACCGATTTCACGTTGGCCAGGGGCGAGGGTTGTGATCGCCCCAATTATGAGTCCGCAGGCGGAAAAGTGGGCGAAACCACACAGGGCAAAGGTTGAAATAACAATGGCTTTAGGGTCGGTCAGCACATCGTTGGCGATCATATCGCCGAGGGTCAGGAAGGCAATGAACTCGGTGATAACCATCCTTTCGCCGAGGAGCCTGCCCACCAACAGGGCGCTGTCCCAATCCACCCCCGCAATCCAGGCTATGGGAGAGAAGAGGAAGCCGAAAACAAATTGCAGGGTGAACCCTTCGAAATTGCCATCGGTTTCCGAAACGACCAACTCGTTCAAACCGGTCCAACCGCCGAGCAAGTTGAGCATGAGAAAATTGACCATGTGAATGAGGGAAATGAATACAATGAGCTGCGCTGCAACGTTTACAGCCAATTTGAGTCCCTGGGTGATTCCGTTAGTTAAAGCATCGAAAAAATTCACACCGATCGATTCGCGGGATACTTTTAAATCACGATTGATCTCCTCCGTTTCCGGGTAAATTATTTTTGAAACGACAATGGCGATGGGGGCCACCATAATGGAGGCGGTGATGAGGAATTTGCCGGCCTGAACGGTTTTCTCCGCGTCCCCACCCCCCGCGATAATCATGTAGAATCCAAGAACGGTCCCTGACATGGTAGCCAAGCCGCCGGTCATCAAACAAACGATTTCCGAAGGAGTCATGCGCTCCAGATAAGGGCGTATAACGAGCGGTGACTGCGATTGCCCGATGAACACATTGGCCGCCATACAAAGTGTTTCCGCCCCGGAAAGTTTCATGGTGCGATGCATCACCCAGGCAATAATATAAACAATTCTCTGCAATATGCCCAGATAGTAGAGGATCGAAGTGAGGGTGGCAAAGAGCATGATCGTCGGCATAACGCGGAAAGCAAGAGTGGCATTATGGATCTCCTTTTCTTCGGTTGCCAGATCGCCGAAAACGAAACTGGAGCCGGCCAGGGCAAAATTAAGGATCAGCTTAAAGAAGGTTGCGATGGCTTCAACACCACGCTCGACGGGGGGAACTTTGAGCATGAGGAAGGCGAGAATGATTTGGAGCAAAATACCCGATCCGACCAGCCGCCAATTGATGTCGCGCCGACTCACGCTCATCCCGTAGCAAATAAGAAGAAAAATTGTTACCCCAAGGAGTCCACGTAACAGATTTGCAATAGTTTCGTCCACGTAGGCACATGTTGAACATGATTCTAACGAGGCACAACCCAAAGTTTTGACTATCCTTGCATTACCTGATGGCCCCCGATATTTTATATATTTTCAATTTCAGATTGAGTTCGATTGGTATATTGCATACAGGATGGCATTTCATGTTATTTCAATTATGTATGCCTTAGTACTCGAATTCGTTTTATCGATCTATGCCAGCCATCTAAAAGGTGCTTATGAGTTTTAAAGAAGATATTTTGCATGGCAAGATATCCCGCCGCGACATGATCGGCAGGATGGGAACCAGCTTGATGGGTATTACACTAAGCACTGCCTTGGGCCCAATGAGTCCCCAAAAAGCTCGAGCCCAGGGCGTTGCCTTACGCACCCTTAACCCCACCGAAGGCCGCACCCTCGAGGCTCTTGGAAATATTTTGCTTCCCGGGGCTCGCGAAGCGGGAATAGCTCACTATGTGGATGACCAACTGAGCCGGAAAGATCCTTTATTCGTTCTCAAGTATATGGATTTTTCCGGCACCGATGCCGAGTTTTATAAACTTGGGTTGCAGTCGTTGGAGCGCGTCAGTCTCGATCGTTATGGTAAGTCTTTTGAGAGCAATACCGTGGAGCAAAACTCCCAACTCATCCAGGAGTTTATGAAGAAAAATCCGGATGGGTGGAGTGGACCGCCGGCGCCCCTGTTTTACTTTGTCACTCGCAACGATGCCGTCGATGTTGTCTATGGAACGCAGGAAGGTTTTGAAAAACTCTCGATTCCATACATGGCACATATTATGCCACCGCAAAAGTGGTGAGGGGTGTGAATGAAAACTATTGATAAAGTTGATATTGTTATTGTCGGATCTGGCGCTGCGGGAAGCGTTCTAGCGGCAAAACTGGCTCAAGGGGGCAAAAAAGTAAGAATTCTCGAAGCGGGCCCTGAGCGAGTTATGAACGAACTTTACAGTTCGCAAATTTGGGCACGCCGACTGAAATGGGGTGGTCCCTCAACCGAAATCGACGGCAAAGACCCCATCGGTGTGAATTTCAAACAAGGTTGGGGCACGGGCGGAGGAGCCATGCACCACTACGCCGTGTGGTTAAGGCTGCAGACTGAAGACTTTGTGATGAAAAGCCGTTTTGGCAGAGGTCTCGACTGGCCTGTGTCCTACGATGACCTTCAGCCGTTTTACGACCAAATCCAAAAAGAGGTTGGAATCTCCGGGGAAGCGAAAGCTGAGGTGTGGAGACCTGCCGGGGAGCCATACCCTATGCCTCCGCTGCCCATTTTCAATCAGGCCCGCATTATTGAGCGTGGTTTTAAAAAGATGGGGCTGCGCACTGCACCGGTTCCCCTGGCCATAAACTCGGTAAGGTATAATGGCCGACCGGCCTGCATCTATGACGGGTGGTGTGATGCGGGCTGCCCGATTTTTGCCCTTGCTAACCCTCTGACCGTTTATTTGCCCCAAGCCATAAAAGCGGACGCTGAGATTAGGCATAATAGCTATGTAACACGATTAATCACCAACACTGAGGGTGATCAGGTCGGCGGCGTCGAATACTACGATGCCAACGGTCAGCGCCAGGTTCAGGAGGCGAGCGTGGTTATATTGGCGGCTTTCACTGTGCAAACCCCCAGGATTTTGCTCAATTCAGCCACGGAGAAACATATTCGTGGACTGGCCAATTCAAGCGGTTTAGTCGGCAAATATATAATGGCTCACACTGTTGGTAGAGTTTATGGACTTTTTAAAGAGGTAACGCAAAACTACATTGGTGTGCCTGGTGGGCAGCTATTATCGCAAGACCACTATGCCAAAGATCCGGAAAAAGGATACCTCAGTAGTTCACAGTGGGTGGTCGCCGCATCTCTTAAACCCAATGATCTGTTGGGTATCGCAAACGGACGGCGCGATCTGTTTGGTGAACCGCTCCACAAGTTTCTCAACGATGCCAGCAAGTATCTCGGAACCATGACATTTTTAGGTGAGAGCCTGCCGAGTTTGCAAAACCGCATTGTATTGAGCGATAAATTAGACCAATACGGCTTGCCCCTGGCAAGGATCTCCCATGGATTTGGACCCGATGCGGTCAAGTGTTTCGAGGCAGGTATGAGTCAAGGCCGGGAAATCCTGAAAGCGGCAGGAGCGGACGAAGTCTGGTTGGGCGGCCGGAACACGGCCCACATAATGGGCGGCACGATCATGGGTCGCGATGCTCAAAGTTCGGTTACCAATAGTTACGGACAGACTCACGATCTGGCCAATTTATTCGTGGCGGGATCTGGCCTTTTCCCCACTGTTGGTGCGGTCAACCCGACCTTTACTATTCATGCACTGGCCCTCCGTTCGGCCCAATATGTACTTAAAAACTGGAAAAATCTTGCAGGATAGCAGTCGGGAAAAATCTAAAAACGCTCAATTTTTAGGTAACTCTCTAAAAAAGATTACTTCGGAATTTACTTCGATATTGGCGGGGGGTGATCCCACAAATCGATTTGAAAACTGTGTTGAATCGGCTGATTGAGCCGAATCCCGAATCGAAAGCAATATCAATTATTTTTGCGTTAGTATCTGTGAGCAATCTTTGCGCATGCGAGACACGATGTTGGTTTAAGCAGTTGGCCAAACTCCTGCCGAAAGCTTTTTTAAATATACTCATTGCATAATCAGGGTGTAGGTTTACCAAGGCCGAGATGTCACCCACCTTAATAGGTTGGGTATAATTTTGTGCGATAAAAGTAGCCATTTGTTCAACTTTTTTTATACGCCGATTACCTTTGGCATGTCCATTTATCCTCTTTCTAATTGGAATAGTGCGTTCCTGACTCCACGAATGTGCAAGCCTTCCTAAACGAGCTTCTACCTCAAGAAGGGCTGAATTTTGGAGGCCCGGTGAATTTTGCGATATATCCTCATACCACTGCTGGAACAAAGTTAAATCGGATTCAAAATAACCTGGATCAGATTCAGTGATAACTTGACCCCCAAGAATTCGCTGAACGAATTGCTCTGGTAGTTGCCATTGGAGGAACCATGTAAACGGGACCGTCAGCCAGTAAACTCGACTATTGCTCTCAAACTCGATTAATTGATGCGGGATTCCCGCCCACAAGACGAATAAACGATTTTCGGGTATTGTGAAAGTTTGGCCTCCAATACGATAAGTCATATTGCCTTGCTCAAGAAAATTCACCTCCAACTCATTGTGGCGATCAGGCCTACACATATGCCGCAATATCCTGTGGCCACAGGTAAAACCATGGGGCGTAAAATCCTTCTTCATTGGATTAAGTTGGTCGCTGATCTCGGATTATAGTAAGTTTTTATCGAAAAATTGGGAGTATTTCAAGAGAATATATTGTATACTCTATTTTGTATTTAAAAAAACCCTTGAATTATCGCCCTTTCTAATAATACCTTTTTACTCTACCTAAAGGTGTCGATTGAATTTCTACAATTGGCGGACTTCAATAATAAAACAATGTAACCTATTAATTATAAACTAATTAGGATGACAATGAAAAAACCACTGATAATCGGCCTGACAACCCTCCTGGCGGTATTGCCCCCGATATTCGCACAAGAGGAAAATATTAGCGAATTACAGGAGTTCATACTGGAGGAAACCGTTGACGATCCCGTGGGAATATTACCTGAAAGACCCACAGATGTCCTCTTTGGCACTGGCCGGACAATACAAACACTACCCAGGTCGGTCAGCATAATCGAAGGTGATATGCTAGACCGCTACGGAGTTCAAACCATCGCCGATTTTTCCTCAGTGGCGAGCGGTACTTTTACTAACAATTTTTTTGGTATTCCGGGTGGTTTGGAAATCCGGGGAACTATTGGAGACTCTTTTTTCCGTGGCTTTCGCCGTGTAGAAAATCGGGGAAATTTCCCTACCGCGATAACATCTTACTCTAGAGTGGAGATTGTGCGCGGCCCCCCGAGCCCTTATTACGGTGGTGGGAAAGTTGGTGGGTTTATCAACTATATCCCCAGAACAGCTCGCACGGAAACGACAAAATTCATTGAAAAGCCGGTTGGGGAAATTAGCCTTACCTATGGCACCTATGACAAGAAAGTTGCAGAACTAGAATTTGGCATTCCTCTCTCGCTGAAAAACGGCGTAAAAGGCGGATTTTACTTTTATTCGCAATTCGGTGATTCCAAGAGCTATTACGACTTTCAGTTTCAACGTGACAGGATCATACAGTTTTCTGTGGATCTTGATTTAAATGAAAAATGGAGCCTGGAATTTGGCGGGACCTACCAAAATACGAAAACACGGCAGAACACGGGATGGAATCGCTTAACTCAGGATCTCATCGACAACGGCACCTACGTCACCGGGCTTGCTGTCACTGACCCGGCCATCGTTCCGCTTCCTGTTTTTGACCAAGATGGAAGTGGTTTCATCAATGAATCTGAAGGCAGGACAGAAACCGGAGGATCCATACTCGACATTTTCAGGTTCGGCATTCCCCAAGGCAACCCAAGCCCAAACACTGCCTTGAATGTAACCGGAACAACGAAATTGAGTACCAACCAAGTATTTATTGATACCGGTAACTTCGCGATTGGTGAGACTGGAACCTTATATGCAGATATAGTCGGAAGATTGTCTGATTCAATTACGATCAAACAACAATTTTTCTTCGATACATTGGAACAGAATAAATATGACAGTTACGGATTTACCTCCGATTATGCTCCCCATATAATAGAGGACAAGGTTACCCTCATTCACGATTGGCAGCCTGCTGATAATGTTAGGGTGAAAAATGTATTTGGCGGCTCCTATCGCATTAGCGACGTAGATACCGCGGAAGCATTTTCAAACGGATTACAGATAATTGATCGTCGCGACATATCGGTAGGGCCAACACCGGCAGACAGATTTGAGGGTGCGTTCACCGATGGGAGAGATTGGGAAATCGACTACGTCAGCGAGTTGGAAGACATTGGACTGTTCTTTATGTCAGACATTACAATTGGAAATAATCTTGGTCTCGTGATTGGCGGGCGCTGGGATAAATATAATGTTAACTCCAAAAATAAAGCAGGCGGGGGAACCACTAGTGATGACGAGGGTTCCTTCACTTATAACGCCAGCGCCAATTATATCATAAATGTAAATGATGCGTTCCAGGTGGTTCCCTATATAACTTATGCGGAATCGACTTTTCTTGAAGTGGACCAGGCCGGCGGCTTGTCCACCGGAGTTATTGCCGGCCAAAACTGGCTGGCTGACTCGGATCTCTGGGAAGGGGGAGTCAAGATGTCGGCATTTGACAAGAAACTGTTGTTGACCTTTGATGTATATCAACAAAATCGCACTCGTTTCGATACACAATCTGGTAACGTGGCTAATACCAGATCGACGGGCTACGAATTGGAAATGCGATTTGTGCCCAATAAACACTGGGCCTTCACCTTTGCCGGCACATGGCAGAAAACCATTGAGACAACGATCCCAGGGACTTTCGGGACGTTTACCGTTATTCCCCCCGCTTTACTTGGGCTAACACCCGCCGAAGCCTATGGAGGACGCTATTTTACGGGATCCGGTTTTGCCCTGGGTTCTTCCTACGAAGCGGATGGTCAACCCGATAAAGTGATAAATATTTACGGTTCTTATACAGGAGAAATCGGACAGTCAACATGGGGCGCAACGTTGGGCACGACCTTTGTTGCAGACGTATTTACCGGACGATTGAAGTTTGTCAAACTGCCGGATTATGCCATCACCAATCTTACGATCTTTGTTTCTCAAGGAAAATGGAAATTGAGTGGCGCTATCCGCAATCTTTTCGACGAGACAAGTTTTCGTTCACAAGCGGTTTTTCACGATGTCCTTGCCTTACCCGGTCCGGGCACGACCGCAGACCTTACATTATCCTATTCCTGGTAACAGAAACATATAGATGGGCCGGTTAGTTTACACGATCTTAAGAATTCGAATCAAGGTCCTGCAAAAACATTCATAGGGTTTTGATTGAAATAACTTTGCGATCATTAAAAAAACCACAAATTTTTTTATTGATCTACCAAGTTTTGCAACCATAGCCGGGCATTGTATTTTGGATGCTACTAATGTTTGCTCTAGGATTTCGAATCATTAAAAGGTTAAATCTATGATAAACCGCCTGATCTTATTTATTTGTCTACTTTTCTTTTTATCCGGATTGCATGCCCAACAGGATGAGAGCGTCCAGCAGTTTGATTTGCTGATTTCTGATGCCCGCGTCATAACAGTGACGGGGGAGGTTTTTGAAAAGGCTACCGTTGCGATTAAGGATGGGCGGATTCATGAAATAGTTTCAGGCCAACACTCCCTAAAGGCGAAGAGAGAAATACACGCCGACGGAAAAACATTACTGCCCGGCTTGATCGATACGCATTTTCACCTGATTCAGCAGGAGTACTCACTGGATGAAGAGAGCTTCAACGACTATATAGAACGGGTTCTACCCCATTGGTTATACGGCCTGCAGCTTCATGGAATAACTACCATAAGATCAACAGGCGATGCTCTTGAAACGATTCTTGACGTTCGCCAGCGCCTTGCCGACGGCTCCCTTCGCGGTCCAAGGCTGTCTGTTGTGGGGGCGGGGATTACCGCCGTTGGTGGCCACCCGGCGGCTAACCTCTACCTCCACTATCCGGAAATGCGGAATCGATTTACAAGAGAAGTGGCAACTGTCAAAGAGGGGAAAAAGGCCGTTCGAGAACTCGCTCGGGCGGGGGTCGACTCAATTAACGTGGTTATACAGGGGAGTTTGCCCGG
>JAJFLT010000279.1 GCA_021772555.1 Opitutales bacterium
TGTCCCCCAGGCCATCATTTTTCTCGATGCGGGAAATGGGCCAGAGATTATGCTTTTTTTCACAGACATGGGCCTCCTCGATACTGGTAGCCAGGTGGTAGGTGGTTCCCACGCCGAGTTTCTCGGCCAAGGCCCGCGCACCCACATGCAGGTCGAGGGTGCAAGGCTCCTTGCCTTCGATATTGACCCAGCAGCGAATTCTACCGTCCGCGGAGTTATTCCATTGCTCAACGCAATCTCCCAGGGTTCGCAGGGCGACTTCCGCATTGGGGAAAAAATGATGCCGCATCATCTCATCGGACCAACCGGAGGGAATTTCATGGGGCGGATTGTCAGCCGCATGACGCCCCGTAATGCCCCGGATGCCCGCCTTTTGCATGGCCCGCACGGTGACTCCAGGATCGTTTTGCGCGCCCATGTCGAGCAGGCAGGTGGTGCCACAGCGCAGCATTTCACTGACCCCGAGGAGAACGCTGACATACTCGTCTTCATCCGTCACGTGGGCGTAAAACGGCTTGGCCCAGTGAAAAACCCAGGCCCGCGTGTTCAGGTTGTCGGGAAAAACTCCGCGTGAGAGCGTCTCCGAAAGATGCACGTGGGTATCGACAAAACCAGGGCAAATCCCTTTGCCGGAACCATCCAAGATTTCGTCAAACGATTCGCGAATGTTGCGACCGAGGACATCCGCCACAGGCCCGATATCTTCGATGCGGTCGTCGTTAACGACCATCGCGGCGGGGGCAAAGACGGTGTCTTTGGCATCCACCGTGAAGGCGAAGCTGAGGTTTTCGATTAAGGCCCGCATGGTTGGTGATGGTGGATGCAGGTTTCAGGTGTCAGGATGGCGAATGCAGGATGTGGTTTTATGCAGCATAACATTGGATACACTTATGAAATGGGCAACAGTCGATCCGTGTCGGCATAATCGGACAAAAGTTCGGAACCAGTTTCCGTGACCAGAACCATGTCCTTGTTTTGCAACCCGAAGCCGTAGCCGGTTTCGTAAACTAGAGGCTCGATGCCCAGGACCATGCCCGCTTCGAGGGGCGTGTCGGAATACATTCCCAAATACGGCTCCTCATGCAGGTGCAACCCGATGCCATGCCCTACGAACGAAATCGGCGGTAGATTAAGGGCTTTCAATTTGCCAATAAAATCCTCATAAATGGCGCGGGTGCTCTGGCCCGGTTTAATCATTTCCAGGATCCGATATTTGCACTCCACAAGATGCCCCCAGATGCGTTCCGCCTGTTCGGGTGGTTTACCGACCACGGCGGTACGGCAGACGCCCGCATGGTAACCGCCGATGATGGAGAAAATTTCCACCCGGCAAACGTCACCCTCATTTAAAATTCGTTGCGTCGGGCCCACATTGGGATAAACGCTGCGCTCTCCGGTGGCCACGATCATCAACTTGAAATGCTCCGCCCCCGCGGTATAAACCCCTCGCGTGAGGGCCGAGGCGATGTCCATTTCCGTACTACCGGCTCCGACCGCTCCATAGGCATCGGTAATCGATTGATCGGAGATGCGCGAAAGGCGACGCAATAAATCGATTTCAGCGGGCGTTTTTATCTGCCTCAGCCGGTTGTAGAGACCCTCCGCGGCTGCAAAATTCACATCGGGCAAAAGAACGCCAAGCCGGGCAAAATCTCCCGCCGGAAGGTAATCCATTTCGATACCGATGCGGCCCTTGGCCAGGCCGAGGTCGCTCAGCAAGGCGGCCAACGTTTTCATGGGATCGTCCGTAAATTCACCCCAAACGCGAATTTCCGCACCATCGGGAGCCTGACTTTTTACGGTGCTCTCTTCCATATCAACGGCCACGAGGGCCGATTGTCCGTCGGCCTTGACCACCACCATGGCGTGCCGCCACCTCAAAATGGGTTGGGAGGGGACCACAAACCCGGTCGTGTAAGCGAAATTTTCCGGAGAGATAGCGATCAAGGCATCATAACCAATCTCGGTCATGGCCTTCATCTGACGTTTGATAATAGCTTCGTTCATTTTCGGTTCCGCACCAGCCAAGGTAATTTTCGCACATCTGACCAGAGTTAATTTTTTGTTTGTCTAGCTTTGTTCCATCAGGTAACTACCTCCCTCCAATTTATCCAAATTGCTTTCATCAAACCAAACTTTTTTAATAACTATAAACTTACGATTATGAGCATTGAAGGAAGAGTCGCATTGATTACCGGAGCGGGACAAGGCATTGGGCGTGGAATTGCCGAGCGCCTGGCTAAAGACGGGGCCACCATTGCCATTGCCGACCTCAATGAAGAAACAGCCGCCGGAACAGTCGCCGATATCGTCGCTGCGGGTGGCAAGGCTCTTTCCGTGGTCATGGACGTATCCCAGGAAGCGAGCGTCAACCAGGCGGTCGAGAAAGTTGTGGCCGAGGTCGGACCCGTTTCGATTTTGGTCAACAATGCCGGTATTTTCCGCGACACCCCGGGCTTGGAGGTTCCCCTCAAGGAGTGGGATTTCAACCTCGCCGTTATGCTGACAGGGCCTCTTTTGTGCGCCCGTGCCACCGCTCCGGGCATGATTGAACAGCGCTGGGGCCGCATCATCAATATGGCCTCGTTGATGAGTTTCGTGGCCTTTGGGCGCGATGCCGGTTATTGCACGACAAAGACCGGCCTGCTCGGTTTGACCCGTTCCCTGGCGGCCGATCTGGCCCCGCACAATGTGTTGGTCAACGCTATTTGCCCCGGAAATATTATGACGCCCATGCTCGAGGAAACCGGCCGTCTGGTGGAAATCCGCGATGGCATGGAGCCCGGTTCATTTATCCGGGATCGTGCCAACGACATACCTTTGGGGCGGCTCGGGCAACCCGAAGACATCGCCAAAATGGCTTCCTTCCTCTGCAGTGACGACGCCGATTACATCACGGGCCAGTCCCTGCACGTAAACGGTGGCCTTTACAATACATGAAATAAACGAGCTTCGTCTTTCTCTCACTTTTCGTCTCTCACCAAAAATAAATCCAGCCGTGCCAAAAAACAGACTCCAAAAATACAATCCCGATTTCCTGGCCCGGCTCTACCGCGACATGGTTCTCATAAGGCGTTTCGAGGAACGGGCCTCAGAGTTGCGTAATGCCGGACATATTCCAGGTTTTCTGCATCCCTATATTGGACAGGAGGCGGTCGCGGTGGGGATTTGCGCCGCTCTCGCAAAAAACGATTTCATTGCCAGCACCCATCGCGGACACGGCCATATTTTGGCCCGCGGAGGGGAGCCCAAGTACATGTTCGCCGAACTCTATGCGCGACAGGGTGGCTATAACAGGGCCAAGGGCGGCTCGTTGCACATTGCCAATATTGAACTCGGCATCATCGGGGCCAACGGTATCGTGGGCGGTGGCATACCCTTGACCGTGGGCGCGGCCCTGGCCATCAAGCGGGCCAATGAGGCTGATTACCCCGGATCGGAGAAATGCAAAGGGGGAGTTTCGGTCGTATTTTTCGGCGATGGCGCCTCCAACGAGGGCTCTTTCCACGAATCCCTCAACCTGGCCGCTTTGTGGAAGCTACCGGTTATCTTTGTTTGCGAAAATAATCTTTATGGGGAGTTCACATCCCAGGAAAAGCATCAGACGATCAAAGATATCGCCTCGCGTTCCACCTCCTACAATATGCCGGGCCTCATTGCCGATGGCAACGACGTGCTCGACGTTTTCCACGTCATGAC
>JAJFLT010000280.1 GCA_021772555.1 Opitutales bacterium
ATCAGGGAAAGCGGTCGTCAGCTTGCCCTGTAGAATCCCCGCTAAAACATAAGTGTCGCCATTGGGCTCCACCTGCCGGGCGAGCGCATCCGGCGGCGTGAAATTGAGCAAACTGGCCGTCAGCCGGTCACTCTGGTCGGAACTTTCCAGAAGCGGAGTCAAGGTTAAGTCGCTATCGTCCTGTAGGCTGAAGCTGCCCGGTTCGGCCA
Source organism: Opitutales bacterium (assembly GCA_021772555.1). Classification (GTDB taxonomy): domain Bacteria; phylum Verrucomicrobiota; class Verrucomicrobiia; order Opitutales; family UBA2987; genus JAJFLU01. The sequence goes on from JAJFLT010000280.1 coordinate 210, forward strand.
GAAACATATGGTTGAGTTCCGCCGTGGGGGGCGCGTCCCCGGAGAGTTGGTCGATTTTTTGCCAGGCCGGGTAGCGCACTCTCGATCCACCCGGTCCGGCGGATACGGTTTCGGCGTATTTCAAGTCAGCCACAAAGTAGGTCGGGTCGTAATCGATGCCCCATTTATCGAAGAGACGCGGCAGATTGCTGGATGTGTTGGGCATGCCACCCATCATCATCTGCTGTTGGTTCATGCTGCTTTTTTGGATATAGGACGACGGATCCACGGCGATAAAAACGGGTTTGCCGGAGAGTGCGAATTGATCGATCTCGTAAAGCAGAGGATCGTTGATGCCAGCCGGGTGGACGATGGCCAGCACATCCAGATCATCGGGCAGTTCGTTGCTCTCCGCCGCCACTTGTTCGACGGAAAAACTCTCCCGCAATTCCTCTATGAAGGCCCAATCCGGCGGAGGTGGTTGGCCGGGAGGCATCATGCCTGGTTGATAATTGGAAATCACCGGAAGGGAGGAAACCACCCCCAGTTTGGGCAGGTCGAGCTGTTGCACACGGTAAATGATGCGGGAAATATCGTATTCGAGAAAAGACTCCCGTTGCAGGTTGAAAACAGGAATGGATTCCTCTTGCTCCGCCTGAATGGCCTTCAATCCGAAAAAGAAGTTTTCCCCACTGGGTAGCGGATGGCTGGAAATACCGGAGCGGATGGCTTCTTCTTCCTCCTCTGTGTCCGGTTTCGGATCGATGATATTGACTACGATATTGCCCCCTCCGGCGCTTTTATACTGATGCAGAAGCGCTTCCACCCGGGTGGCATAATTTTTAAACTGGATGGGCACTTCCTCCGCGCTGCGCCGAAAGTAGTAATCGAGCGTAACGGGCTCCTCAATCTTTTTGAGCAGGGCCTTGCTGCCATCGGACAAGGTGTAAATGTTTTCCGCGGTCACATCCATCTGACCCGGAATAAAGCTGGTAATGATGGTCACCATTATCAACCCTGCCAACAAGAGCAGTAAAGCGATCCCTTTCGATATGGTCTTCATTTTACGATCCGGTTAATAACAAATTCTTTTAAAAAAATTCCGTTCAGCGTTCCAGCGTGAGGACATTGACGAAAAGGCAAAACGCTCCCAGGGAAACGAAAAAGAGTACGTCGCGCAACGCGATCAAACCCCTCACCATGGGCGTGAAATGAGTGATGAAGCTAAAATTGGAAAGGCCATCAACCAACCATACCGGGAAATTGGCGGCCAGCATGAGATCACTGAATACACTCCAACCGAGCAGGACCAGCACCAGGCAGACGGCCACGCTCAAAACAAAGCTGATGACCTGATTCTGGGTAAAGGAGGAGGTTAGCGAGCAGATGCTCAGAAAAGCCCCAGCCATAAGAATTCCCCCCAGATAACCGCTGAAGATGGGCCCCCAGTCGGGATCGCCGAGATAGGCAACCGTCAAGGGCATCGTAACAGTGAGCAATATGCCGACAGAAATAAAGGCCCAGCCAGCCAAAAATTTTCCAAAAACCGCCTGCCATACGGAGAGGGGCAGGGTAAAAAGAAGCTCCCAGGTGCCCGATCTTTTCTCCTCAGCCCACAGACGCATCCCCACAGCCGGAATTAAGAAAAGATAAACCCAGGGAAGAAAAGTATAAAATCGAGCCAGGCTGGCGTCATCGGTATCGAAAAACCCACCGATAAACCAGCTCAAACCGATGGTCGAAATCAGAAAAACAACGAGGAACACATAGGCCACGGGCGAGCGGAAGTAGCCCATGAATTCACGTTTGAAAACAGTTATTACCGGCTGCATGGTTTATTCTCGTTTATTTATTGGCGGAGTTAAAGTTGCGTCAGATCCCAGAAGACTTCTTCCAGCCGAATTTGAAACCGTCCCATCCCCGCCACAGGCCAATTTTCCCGGCTGGCGGTCGCGAATACAAGGGCGTCGATCTCCTCCCTGTTTTTGGGAACGGCGATAATTTTACCATTTTCCTCAATCACATCCCCAACCGGCTCTAATTGCCGCAAGGCTTCCCGTATGGGTTGGGCATCTCCATGATCGAGGTCCAATTCCACCGCATTGTAACGGGGATGGCGGCGGCGCAGGGCTTCCGGCGTCTCGTCCGCAATAATGGAGCCCTCGGCGATGATGATGATGCGGTTGCACATCGATTCGACCTCATCGAGAATGTGGGTGGAAAGAAGGATGGCTTTGTCGCTGGCCATGGAGGCGATGAGGCGGCGCACCTCCTGCTTCTGGTTGGGATCGAGGCCATCCGTGGGCTCGTCCATAATGAGGCATTCGGGGTCGTGTAGAATGGCATGGGCCATGCCCACGCGCTGCCGGAATCCCTTGCTGAGTGTCTCGATGGGTTGGTGGCGAACGCCCTGCAAATGACAGATTTCCATCACTCTTTGCAGGTTCTTCTCCCTATCCACCCGGTTCTTGATGCCGCGCATATCGGCGATGAATCCGAGAAATTCGAGGGGCGTCATTTCCTGGTAGAGAGGCCCATTTTCAGGGAGATAGCCAAATAGTTTTTTCGCCTCGATGGGCTCCTTTTGAATGTCATGGCCGCCCACCCGTGCGGTTCCCGAAGTTGGTTGGAGGAACCCCGTGATCATTTTCATGGTGGTGGATTTGCCAGCGCCGTTGGGACCGAGAAATCCCAGAATGTCGCCTTTTTTCAGCTCAAAGGAAATATGGTCCACAGCGCGAATGGAGCCGAAATCTTTAACCAGGTTTTCTGCTTCTATCATAACCGCTTGGAGCTATTGGAAAATTGCATGTCTTAATTGTTCCCAAAAAAAATCAATGTTTCGAGATAGCTTTTTTTCCACCGTTTTCAAGCATAATCTCTCACTATAAAACGGTCGCTCTATGCCGAGCAGTACTCGAAGCGCAGCCATTGCCTGGGTTCGAAACGCCATCGGGCAGGCTGGTGAGAGGGTCCGAGAATGCGCGCGGGCACGAATACCGGCAGGGGGTCGGCATCGAAAGGATAGGGTTGACAGGCGATGCGGCCTTCACCCTGCGGCCGCAGCTTCATCGTCACCCGGTCCGCCCAACCTTGACGGGGGACATCCGGCAGGTCGATTTCATCCTCTCCAAATCCTTTGGCTTCGCCTTTTTGGGGACAGATGAGGTCCGAACAAAGGGACAGCGACCAACCATCCAATACCTGGAGCAGCCGCACATGGGGATTCAAGTGTTCCGACTGCAGCCATGCGGCGGATTCCGGATTGTCCCGCAACCGGGCGATCAGCCCCTCCCGCGTCGATCCGATCTGGTCCAGAAAGCGACGCGCCTGATCGAGATGATCACCGTTAAAAAACACTGGTGGAGACTGGGAAAACAAGGAGTGGGAAAAGGCCGGTTCCGACTCACCGTGCACACTCCGGGCATAGAGCCAATAGGCATGGGACGCGATGAGCAAACTGGCATAGGGGTGATCCTGAGTAAACCGGGGAACGCCACGCAGCCAGCGATTCATGGTCGCCTGCGGATCCTTCAAAAACCCGCCAAGACCCAGCGGCAGGCCGTCATCCTCAGAAAGATCCGGATCCGCCTCCCATTCCCACCAGCCATTGTCATGCTCGGTAATGGCAAAAACGGTCTCGGCCCGCAAACGCTCCGGATCGAGCGATTTGGCGTAATATCCGGGTGGGGCAAAATCATCGTTGCCCCAATGGGAGGCCAGGTATCCAGAGACTTCCGCATGGTCGGGCTGGGTGACCAACCAAACCGTATCGTCTCTCCTCGTTTTCAGCATGGTTTATTGTTGGTTCAGTCGATTGCCTGGTTGGACCCAACTAAAATTTATCGTAAACAACCACTTCTTCCAGGGGCAGTTGCCCACCCCGCCCATGAGCCTGCTGGATGGCTTTGCCCACCGTAATCATCATGGTGATTACAAAATCATCCGGGAGGTCGAGTATGCGGGCGAACTTTTCAGGGTCGAAACCGATCATGGGGCAACTGTCGTAACCCATTTCCTTGGCCGCCAGCATGATGGTTTGAGCGGCGATACCACATGAGCGCATTGCTTCGTCTCTCTGCAACTGTTCATTGCCCTCGTAAAAACCGGTGATCATGGGGGCCAGCATATTGCGGACTTCCTCCGGGGCATCCTTCCAATACCTTATCGGGTTGTGATGGGCTTTGAGGTTGGCGCAGAGCACAATGACTATGGAAGCATCCGTTACCTGGATCTGGTTCCAGGCCGCTTCCTTGAGCTGCTTACGTATTTCCGGATCCTGCACCACGACGAATCGCCAGTTCTGGATATTAAACGAAGTGGGCGAAAGAATGGCGTGTTCCAGCAAGGTCGTTATCTCTTCCTTGGTCATGCCGTGCCCGGGATCGTATTGTTTAATCGACCGGCGTTGATGAATGGCTTCAAATGTGTTCATATAACCAATAACGTTGTTGGAATACACACTTTTGTAAAGACTATCTTTAAAAATCGAAACACACAATCAGGCCCCGCGCCCCGCGCATATTTCTCTCTTTACTTGTAGGCCACGAGGGGCAACCAGGTAACCAATTCCGGGAAAAGAAATACCAGCACGAGGGCCACCAGCTGCAGAATAACAAAAGGCACAACGCCGCGGTAGATGTGGCTGATCTGGACTTCCGGGGGGCAAACGCCCTTGACGAAAAAGAGGGCAAAGCCGACCGGCGGGGTCAGAAAAGAGGTCTGTAAGGTAACCGCATAAAGAATCGAGAACCAGACCAAACCCGCCTTTTCCAGTGGCGACTCTGATACCGGGCCCAGATCCAGCCCCGCCAGCACCGGAGCCACCAGGGGAAGGATGATCAGGGTAATTTCAATCCAGTCGAGAAAGAAGCCGAGACAGAAAATTATGAACAGGATGATCAATACGAGATTGCCGGGAGAGACATCGATACTCAAGAGAAGCCCTTCGATCAATTCATCCCCTCCCAAAAAACGAAGCACGAGGGAAAAACAGGTCGCCCCGATGAGAATGGCGAAAAGAAAGCCGGTCGTTTTGAGGGTTTCCGCCATGGCTTCCTTGAGCACACTGAAGTGCAATTTGCGGTTGGTCGCCGCCAGGATGGTCGCCCCCATCGCGCCCATGCCGCTCGATTCGGTGGGCGTGGCAATGCCAAAAAAGATGGAACCGAGGACCAGCAAAATCAAAAACATGGCCGGGAGAATGGCCAGGGCCAGTTCCCGAAGCGCTTTGAACGTAAGTTTTTGCCGGTTTTGGGGAATCGGTGCCGCTGAGGGCTTGAACTTGGTATAAACCAAAATGTAAATGACGTAAAGCGAAGCTAACAATAACCCCGGGAAAACCGCTCCCATAAATAAATTACCCACCGGTAACTGGAGCTGGTCCGCCATGATGATGAGCATGATGCTGGGCGGAATAAGTATCCCCAGGGTGCCCGCCCCGCAAACCGTTCCCACGGCCAACTCCTTTTTATAACCCTGAGAAAGCATGACCGGCAGGGAAAGGATGCCCAAAAGAACGATGGAAGCTCCAATGATGCCGGTGGCTGCCGCCAGCATTACTCCGATAATGGTTACGCTGATAGCCAACCCACCATGAACGCCGCCCACCAGGTTTTGCATGGCGTGCAACAGCTTTTCGGCCACTCCCGACCGGTCCAGCATGTGGCCCATGAAAACAAACATGGGAAGAGCCACCAGGACCCAGTTTTCCATGAGGGCAAAAATGCGATTGATGACGAGTGAAAAAGTCTGCAAGTCCAATCCGATAAAGGTTCCCGCATAGGTGTCGCAAAGCATGGCAACACCGACGAATATAACCGACAGCCCGCCCAGCGAATAGGCTACCGGTACACCGATCAGGAGCAACCCCACAAAGGAGACAAAAAGGGCTATTATCAGGAGGGTGGTGGTTTCCATGAACTTTTTTACCGCCGCAAAGGGTGGTTCAATCGACGATGGTGTCCTCCTCCACCTTGACGCTGCCGGTCAGCAACCGGATCGTTCGAGCCACCGAACTTAGCAACAAAAATGCCGCCCCGATGGGGATGAAAGCTTTGATCGCCCATCGGTAGGGAAGGCCCCCCGGCGAAGCGGATTTTTCACCGATCCGAAACGAGTCGGCAGTAAACTCGCAGCCATACCAGAAAACCACCATAAACAGAGGGATGAAAAAAACCACAATCCCAACCACTTCGATGATGCTTTTTACCCTCGGGGAAAACAGGCGGTGCAGCAAATCGACGCGCACATGGGCGTTCTCCTTCTGCGCATAAGCCAGACTGATCATGACCATGACCGCGTAGAAATGCCATTGCAGCTCTCCCAGCGCGATCATGTCGGAGGAAAAGACGTAACGCAAAACCACCTGCACGATGATGGTAATCATCAAAAACAGGGCTGCCCAGGAAAATACCCTGCCCGTGTGGTAAACGAATCCTTCAATCCGCTCGGCCAGGGTATCGAGTTTTTTCAGCATAGAAAAAGCGGGCAATTTAATGAATTACTCTTCACTCCCGGAGCGGGGCAAGTAGGCTTTGCTGCCCCAGATGGCGTATTTTTCCCGAAACCGGGTAAAATCGTCATACACTTTTTTGAAAAAAGGATCGGCTGCGGATTGCTCGGCGGCCACTTCGGCCCATTTTTCCCTCAACAAATCGAGCATTTCGGGAGGCCAGGTCATATTGGTGACGCCGCGCTCATCCCGGTTGCGGATCATCACCTCGGCCTGTGTCGCTTCGGCATTGGCGATGGATAAAACTATGGTTTCGCGGCTGGCCATTTCGATGATGGTCTGCTGGCTGAGTGAAAGTTGATTCCAGACATCTTTATTGATGAGTAGCTCAAAGGCAGTGGCCTGCTGGTGCCAGCCGGGAAAGTAGTTGAACTTGGCGATTTTGTAAAAACCCTTGTCCTCGTCGATGCTCGGCATGGCGTATTCGGTGGCGTCGATGACGCCCTTCTCCAATGCGGGAAAAATCTCACCCGGTGGGAGCAGATTGACGGACACACCAAGTTTTTTCATGACCACTCCTCCCAACCCGAAAAAACGCATCTTCATTCCGTCCAAGTCGGTCGCCGTATGGATTTCCTTGGCGAACCAGCCGGAGGTCTCCGGTGGGATCATGCCGCAAACCAGCACTTTCACGTTGAACCCGTAAGTGTCGTACATTTCCTGGTAGAGTCGGCTTCCGTTGCCCTCGAAAAACCACGATAGATACTCGCTCGAATCGGGGCCGAAAGGCACCGCCGAAAAAAGCGGCGCAGCCGGGATCTTACCCATCCAGAAACCCGCCGTGGCGTAGCCCGCGTCCACTTTGCCGCTGGAGACGGCGTCCAGAACTTCCATCGAGGCCACCAGTTTACCCGGATCGAAAACCTTGAAATTGACCGTCCCTCCGCTGGCCTCGGCCACCCGCCCGGTCAGCCGGACGATGTTATCCCCCGTTATCGGGGCGCTGGTATTGTAGAGCGAAACCAGCTTGAGGTTGACCGGTTTGGACTCGACAACGCCCGCCCCGCTATCGGTGGAAGACTGCTTCCCGCAACCGCAAAGCAGGGCCATCGAGGTTACAATCAAAGAACAAATTCCAGATATAAAACGATAATTCATATAAAAGTTGTTTGAACGGATATTGAATCAAAGGCACCCCGGGGCAAGACAAAGTTGATCTCAACAGGTCAACTGCTCATGATTTTGAGATCATTTCAACCTTGAAATTAGGTCGGAAAAGCGGTAGTAATGCCGCGCGTCTCTAAACGACACTTTGTTGAGCAACAAGATTGATACTATGAAAACAACTACCTCAATTCTCGTAATCTTACTAATACCTACGTTTCTGAATGCGGCTATATGGAGAGTGGATAACGATCCGGGCCGAATCGCAGATTTTTCTACTTTGCAGGCTGCCATTGACGACACTGGCGTGATGTCCGGGGATACCATTCATGTGGCTGGATCGGCAATCAATTATGGGACCGCTACAATAACTTCAAAATCGCTTTTCATTTACGGGCCGGGTTTCTTTCTGACTCAAAATACGGGCGAGTCCGCCGCCGTATCTCCAGCGACTTTCAATGCAATCACAATAGGCGCCGATGTAAGTGAAGACGCCGCGGGGACATTATTATCAGGAATGACGGTAACAGAAATTTTTGTCTATGATTCCAATGTCACATTGAAACGTAACCATGTTACGAGAAAAATTGACCTCGGAAACAACACTATAAATGTAACACAAACTTTGATTGTTCAAAATTATATTAGCGGCAGTGTCCAGTTTGCCAACCAAGGCGCGATCAATTCACTCAACAGCGCGAATTCCGATATGGTCATTAGGAACAATTTTATCAAAACCGTCGGCGGATCCGGAACGCAAAGTATAAGAATGATCAGCGGCAACACCGGGACCATAGAATATAACATCATTGGGGATGGAGAAACGCATCTTTTCAATGCTACGTTCAGGTTCAACATTATCACCATCAGCGACCTGATCACAACTACCAACACCCTGCCACAGTATAATATTTCATCTACCACTCAAGGGGCATTGTCGGACTCCACCAATCAAACAAATGTACTAACGGAAAATATTTTCGTCGCCGGAGGAACGAGCGACAGCCAATGGGCGCTCAAGGATTCCAGCGAAGCACTGGCAATTGGACCGGGAGGTGAAGACGCCGGAATGTTTGCCGGACCGGAGCCGTATGTGCTCTCAGGCATACCGGCACTTCCCACCATTACCGAAATCAATGCACCGACATTTGCATCCCCCACCTCAGGGTTGACCATCACAGTTAAAGCCAAAGCACGCAACTAAGTGGAGGGTAATCAACCCCGCAGGGCCATGTTCCGGTTAGGTATTACGAAATTATTGCTCATCCTTTGTCTCGCTGGTGTGAGCGTTCAGGCATTTGGGCAGGATGTAGCCCGGTTGGAGTATTTTTTTGATTCCGATCCCGGATTCGGCAACGGGGTCGCTGTAACCATTACGGAGGGAGCCACCGTCGATGCCACTTTCGCGCCGGATATATCGGGCCTGTCGGCAGGCTTTCATGTTCTTTACCTGCGCGCCCGAGATACCAATGGCGATTGGAGCTATACAAGCGCCAAACCATTCTTGCTTGAGCCAGGAGTCAATGCGGGAGTCGGCGTTTCCAATGAGGTGCAGGCTCTTGAATATTTTATCGATACCGACCCTGGAAGAGGCATCGGCAGTCCGATTATTGTGACAACTTCCGCGAACGAAATCATAGAAACGGAAGAAATCGATCTCTCCTTACTGGCGGACGGTTTTCATACCTTCAACCTCCGAGCCCAAAGCTCGAATGGCACCTGGGGGCCAATCATCACACATCCGATTTTCCAACAAACCTCGGCCGCCGCCAACGGAGACCCGAACCTCACCGCAATCGAGTATTTTTTTGACGAAGATCCCGGCTTCGGCGCAGCAACGGCAGTCACTTTACCAGTTACTCCAGCCTCCTCGATTGACAAGAATTTCGCACCTGACATTGCAACGCTGGATAAAGGCTTCCATGTCCTCTACCTGAGGGGAAAAAACGCGGATGACGACTGGAGCCCGACTACGGCTCATGCTTTTTTGATTGAACCCGGACTGGCCACGATAGCGGACCATGAAATCAACGAAATTGAATATTTTTTCGACGGTGATCCAGGATTCGGACAGGGCGCTTCCCTCAGTTTTGCCGCTGCTGAGGAGGTGGACCACACGCCGGGGTTAGATTTTTCAGGAGTTGGCCTCGGGTTCCATATGCTAAATTTGAGGGCAAAAAATGCGGAAAACTTCTGGGGTCCTGTAGCAAAGATGCCGGTATTCGTTCAGCCCAATGTGCAGACCGCTCCCTTGCCGAATATCATCGAAATACAGTATGACCTCTTTCAGGACGCGGTATTTGTGGGTCAGGGCTCCGTCAATAATTTTACGCCCGCAACGGTGGTCGATTTAACTTTTGATAATGTAATTTATGACGTGCATAGCTTTGTTACCATGTGGCCAGGAGATGCCAATAATGACGGCGAAGTAACTTCAAAGGATTTAACTGTAATAGGTCTGTTCCGCGAGGATTTGAATAATAGACCGAAGTCTCGAAGTTTCAGACGGCGTTCTGCAAGCACGAGTTGGAACGCACAAGACGTGTTACTTTGGGATAAAGCCAACGCCACTTATGCAGAT
>JAJFLT010000029.1 GCA_021772555.1 Opitutales bacterium
CCCAAGATCTTCTGGCTTTATCCCAAAAAACTCCTCTACCCTCTTATTGTCCGTAATCAACACCTTGTAGTGCTTGCGGATCATCGACATTGAAGTTGCACATTGATAACAGACTTCCCCGACTGGCTCCACCCTGCTCAAGTTGCTAATGAATGTATGTCGCATGATGTCATTTTCTCTCGATTTGTTTTCTGGTAGAATGGAAAATTTTACATCATGGAATTTCCGTTTCAAGTTGGTAGGAAACATTGAGTATTTTTTTGGATCAGATTGAAAAAGTTTAATCCAATCCATTAGATTGTCATGTATTTTGATTTCTCTGGTTCTTCGGCCGGTCTTCTCGATTTCCTCCGAAACAATAATTTTCCTCTCCTCTAAATCCACAAACTTCCATCCAAATTCTGGATTTATCCAAAAAGGCTTCATCTCAGCCTCTGGCCTCATGCCGGTGAAGAATCCCCATACGAACCATGTGACACAGTTTTCCTCAATGGCTTTTTTGATTAAGGCTTTTACTTCCTCCAAATTACAAATCAGTGGCTTACCTCGTTTCTGTTTTGGCCGATCTATATAGGTTAGTGGGTTTGATTCCAATGGAGGATGCTCAAGTTTGGAAATGTCTTTGGCATCATTCGCAAGCCATCCGAAAAAATGGCTGAGCACTTTGTAACGGTGGAAATAATGATTCTTAACTTCCAGATAGGTTTTCCATTCCTGCCAGGCAACTTCAGATGGCTTTCTAGTGCCAAAAACATCTTTCAAATCATCAAGGTAATACTTTATTTCTTCGACCGTTTTCTGGCTTCTTCTCGCAGTTTTCCTTTCGATAAAATCATCGATATATTCTGAGAAATTAAGCTCAAAAGCATTCTCTTGGTAATGCGCAACAAACCATTCTACGGCATCTATTAGGCTCTTTCCTTGTGCATCGGAATTATTTGTTGTTGAAAGAATATGCACGGCTCTTTCAGCATCTTTCAATATGTCTTGGGTTATGCTTCCTCCGTGATATTTCCGAATCAACCTCATCCTGTCCGTATCGGCATCATCGAGGGACGAGTGCTTCTTCATGTAGCGTTTACCGTCGGGCGGTGTGCATGAAATAAGCCAATAAGGATTACCGGATGGATAGAAACGCTTTTGTATTTTAGGATCAAGTGCTCTCATTGAAAGCAATCATACCTAAACAATACAGGTTATCAAGAAAAATTGTTCCTTAATTGTTCCCTGCCAAAAAATAAAATTTCTTAAAATTTTATTTTAAAATAATAAACTCCTTGATTTTCAAAGAGTTAAATTGGTGGAACCGATCGGGATCGAACCGACGACCTCTTGCATGCCATGCAAGCGCTCTTCCAACTGAGCTACGGCCCCTAAAATGATGGGAAAAGCGGAATTCAAAAGAATTTACCCAGCGGGTCAATGTCAAATAATCCCTGCAGCGTGAAGAATTCTACTCAGATCTTTCGGTAGTTTTGTATTTTTTTTCGGAAATCCTTCATTTGCCGTCCTGCTCGGCTATTTTCCATTCGAAAAGGGTCACTACGCTTTCCCGGCCATGTTCACGGGCATAATCGAGAGCGGATTTTTTCTCCTTATCAATATGGTCCATGTCGGCGCCGTATTCCATTAGCTTTCGGACCAATTGAGTTTCACCGGCCCTGGCTGCGAATATTAGGGCGGTCCGGCCTTTCTGGTCCGCAATTTTGGGGTCAGCGCCCGCTTTCAGAAGATAAACCACTTTATTGAAATTTGCTTCGCGCACCTGGTCGATCAAGGTAGTTGCGCCCGTGATGTCTCGGGCATTGATATCGGCGTTGCCGTCGAGGAGAATACGAACCACGACCAGGTTGTTGCCGTAGAGGGCCATCATAAGCGGTGTGACGCCTTCAACATCGGCCAGATTGGGGTCTATCCCCTCTTGCAGGCATTTGCTGATAATTTCGGAATTTCCGCCCCGGATGGCAGCCATCATCACGGTGTTTCCTTCGCTGTCCCTGGCCTGGATATCCGCGCCTTTTTCGAGCGCGGTGGTAAATACTTCAGGATTCCCTCCACGAGCGGCCGAATGGGCCACGTTCCAGCCATTATTGTCAACTGCCTTGGGATTGCCCCGGGAGGCCAGTACGCTTGAGAAAATTTCTGTGTTGCCGCCTTCGGCTGCGGCCATGAGTACGGTATATCCGGTTGTGTCCGCCGTATTGAGGTTCAGGCCTTTGCTCCGAAGGATCTCAAATATCCTCTTGTTTCCACCCACAGCCGCGGCCATGGCGAGGGAATACCCTGATTTATCCACCGGGCTTCCGTAGCCGGCTTGGGCCAATACTTTATCGAATATTCTTTGGTTTCCTCCCGAGGCGGCGGCCATCAAGGTGGTATAACCTTTTTGCGTACGGGCTTTCGGATCGGCCCCCTTTTTCAGGAGGAGCGAAAATATTTTTGGGTTGCCTCGGGCGGCCGCATCCATCAAAATTGACCAGCCCTCCTCATTGATGGCATTGGGGTCGGCACCCTCGAAGATGATGAAATTTACAGCGGTTGCATCCTGTTTTTTTACCGCCAGCCATAGATTGGCATTTTTGGTAAATTGCTGGGAGTCCTCAATGATCGCTTGCAGAATTGAACTCGACTGGCTAAGGAAAAATATACCCAATATGACGGCAAGATTAGTGCATGAGAATTTAATCGATGACGCTGCCGGGTAATAGACTGTTTTTGCAAAACTCATGGCATTTTGTCGCGAATACTATCAACCGGAGCTTGCCATGACAATCTCCTTTGCAGCTAAAATGCTAATGTGTCCGAAATGATAAACTGGGGAATTTTGGGAACTGGGCGAATTGCCAGGAAATTTGCTGTCGCTTTGGAGTCGTCGTCGTCGGCCCGATTGGTGGCGGTTGGCAGTCGTCGAAAGGAAACGGCGGAAGATTTCGGGCGAAAATTCAACGCATCCAACCGGCATGACGATTACGAAGCTCTCATTAATGATCCCGCCGTCAACGCAGTCTATATTGCTACGCCTCATCCTTTTCACGCGGAGTGGTCCATCCGCTGCGCGAACGCGGGCAAGCACCAGATCTGCGAAAAACCCCTTGCCATGAACCATGCCGAGGCCATGGCGGCAATCGAGGCAGCCCGCAAAAACAAGGTCTATCTTTACGAGGGCTTTGCCTACCGGTGCACCGAGACGGCGGCATGCCTTGTCGATTTGATCCGCAACGGGGCCATCGGCGAGGTGCGGCGAATAGAGTCGAGTTATAGTTACCAACAGGGCGCAAATTCGGCCCGACGATTGTTGGAACCTGAGTTGGGCGGTGGCGCCATCCTCGATGTCGGATGCTACCCGGTTTCCCTCGTTCGCTTGCTCGCCGGAGCCGCCAGGGGGAAAGCCTTCGCCGATCCCGTCGACCTCATTGGGGTGGCGCGGGTGGGTTCAACGGGGGTCGATTTCCATGCCCTTGCCCTCCTGAAATTTGAAAATGAAATCATGGCAAAGGTTTCCACTGGAATCGATGGCCGCGATGATAGCCCTTTATTGGTAGTTGGAGAGAATGGAAAAATTTCAATGGGTCCCCTCTGGCATGGCCAAGGCAAACTCCTACTGCAAAGAGATGGCAAGGAGGCGGAGGAAATAGAATTAAAAAGAGATAAAGAGCTTTTCGTCTACGAAATCGAGGAGATGGCACGGCGTTTACCGGAAAACCAGTCTCCGCTAATGAGCTGGGCGGATTCTCTGGGTAACATGAAAACCCTTGATCTTTGGCGGCGGACGGTGGGTCTCTCCTATCCTTGCGAAAGTGCCGATTCCCGCCGCTGGCCCATACGCCGCGATTCCCTCCAGCCTTCCCCTGTTCATAACATGAAATATGACCGCATCGCCGGTATCGGGAAAAAGGTTTCACGCCTGGTCATGGGGACTGATTACTGTCCGGGGGATGCCCATGCGGCCGTCATCTACGATGTCTATTTCGAGCGGGGCGGAAATTGTTTTGATACCGCGGAGCATTATTTTAACGGTGAAAGAGAAAAAATTCTGGGACGCTGGATAAAAAATCGGTCGTTGCGTAAGGAGATTGTTATTTTGGACAAAGGAGGCCACACCCCTTTCTGCTGGCCGGACATTATTCGGGCTAATATCCCGAGAAGTTTGGAACGATTACAAACGGATTACATCGACATATACATGCTGCACCGCGACAACCTGGAGGTGCCGGTGGGCGAGTTTATCGATGTGCTGAATGAGTTTATTAATGCTGGCCGCATCCGGGCGCTGGGCGCGTCCAACTGGACCAGGGAACGTGTCGATGAGGCCGATGCCTACGCCACTTCCAAGGGACTCAAAGGCTTTGCCGCGGTGAGCAATAACTTCAGCCTGGCCCGCATGGTCAACCCGGTGTGGCCGGGCTGTCTAGCCTCATCCGAACCATCTTATCGGCGATGGCACGAGGAAACACAAAAGCCCCTGATGTCATGGAGCAGCCAGGCGCGGGGGTTTTTCACGGATCGCTCGGGTCCACACAAAAAACTAGACCAATTGATGGCAAACGCCTGGTACAGCGATGATAATTTTGAGCGAAAGAGACGGGCCCATGTGCTGGCCCAAGAAAAAGGCGTCTTGCCCATCAACATCGCCCTTGCCTATGTCCTCGCGCAACCCTTTCCCACTTTTGCTCTTTTCTGCCCTCAAACCCTCGAAGAAATGCGCACTTCGATGGACGGCTTGAATGCATCACTTTCCAGGAAGGAAATTCGGTGGCTGAACCTGGAATCGGATGATCTTGACGAAAATTGCCCACCCACTTCTTAACGGGAAAACCACACGTTTGATACAAAATTGAAGAACCAACGGGGATCGGTGGAGCTTTCTTGATACCAAAGCCAACCATTTTCATTGGAGCTAAAAACAAACGGATAGACTGTTGCTCCGGTCCACAACCAACCCAAATCAGCGCTCCAGAACCAGATGTTTCCGGTTGTTTCACCCGTGGCATGCATCCACCCAAGATTCGCGTGAAATATCCATCCGGGGCCGGTTCCTTCACTGAAAAATGAGCCAAACCAGCTCAATTCCTTCCACCCATTGGGATCGCCGCTTGCCTGTGACCAAAGACCCACCGGGACTGGCTCAACTTCATCCCCCAATTTCAGCAAAATGGCATTGAGAACATCGGCTGCATTATCCTCGGCAAACCTCGTGAAATTGGAAAATTCGTTGATGTCGCCGTTACCCACAATGTCGCTCAACCCGCGTATGATGAGAAAGGGAACTTGTCGCGTCCAGCAAACATGAGCAATGGCAGTCGATTCCATATCAATCGAATCCGTGCCCCAGGTCTGCAGGATAAATTGACTCAATCCAAAATTATCCATGAAAGCTGGTCCAGCCGTCCCCGAACCGCCCACCT
>JAJFLT010000281.1 GCA_021772555.1 Opitutales bacterium
ACGCACCCGTTCGCCGCTGTCCCCCCCTCCGGTTACCCTTCAGGGGTTCTCGCTCGACTTGCATGTCTGAACCACGCCGCCAGCGTTCACTCTGAGCCAGGATCAAACTCTCCGAAAATTAAATTTCGGAATTTTTTCGAATCCTGGGGATTCGAACATTCCTGGCAAGCCTTCGTAAAGACTTGCCTCTCAAAAGGTTGTTTTTGACGATTGGCCTTCCAATCGCACAAAGTAAATTTCAAAGAACGTGTTTAGAGAAAAGAGTATAGACTAAGCACCTGGTTCTGTATCACGTCAAGTGATATATTACCAAATATTCCTCAATTCATACACTTTTCTTTTAAAAAGAACGCCCCGGAATTTCCGCCTTTGAGAATGTCTCCCATCAAAGGATTTTCCGGGGAAGGTTGCGGAAAATGAGCAATAGCTCTGTCTCGTGCAAGTCTTTTTTCATTTTTTTTAAATTTCTATAATTCGGGCCTTCCCGGGCCAACCGCGGTTTGACAAATTCCCTGATTGAGAACACCTTCGGGTTTTCCAAAATCATGCCCCAGAAGCCTTCAAAGATTGCCTCATCAAAACGCCATATCCCGGCCAAAAAGAGGCGGCGTGTGATCGATTGCGATGTTCACAACATCCCGGCTTGTGAGGAGGATATTTTGCCCTACCTGCCGCCATTTTACCGCCAGAGAGGGGTGCGTCTGCTCAATCGCCACGAATACCCCCATCCCGTAAGCGCCCTGCGCGCGGACAGCGCTCCGGCCGACGGCAGTCCGATCGGCTCCTCCCTGTCCATGCTACAGGAGCAATTGCTCGACAATTACGATATGGACTACGCCGTTCTGACCGGCGAGTGGTCGAGCATTGGCTTGCTCCCGGATGTCGATTACGCCGTAGCCCTCGCGCGGGCCTATAATGATTATGTCCTCGAGCATTGGCTCACGGGCGATAAACGCCTGTTGGGCAGTATTCGGGTGGCACCCCAGGATCCCCTGCAGGCGGCTGAAGAAATCCGGCGCCTCGGCAGCCACCCGCAAATGGTCCAGGTTTACCTCATCAGCGCCACCCCCATGCCGCTCGGCCAGCGGTTTTATCATCCCATTTTCGAAGCCGCCCATGAAATGGGCCTGCCCATCGCCCTGCATCCGGGCTGGGATGGCATGGGCCTCTCCCACGCACCCACTCCGGTCGGTTATCCGGGCAGCTATTTCGAGTGGCATTCGCTCTGGTCCGTGGGCCTGATGAGCCAACTTTGCAGCCTGGTTTGCGAGGGAATCTTTGAAAAATTTCCCGGATTGAAATTTGTCTTCCTGGAAGGCGGCGTCTCCTGGGTCCCCCACCTCATGTGGCGGATGGATAAGGACTGGAAAGGCCTGCGCGGCAATCACCCCCTGGTCAAAAGGCTGCCCAGCGAATACATCGTCGAAAACGCCCGCTTCAGCACCCAGCCGGTGGACGAACCACCCGACCCCCAGGACCTGCTCCATATCTTCCGCATGATAAAGGCCGAACAAACCGTGGTTTTCTCCAGCGATTATCCGCATTGGGACTTCGATGATCCGTTCCATGCCTTCCCACAACTGGAGCCGGAGCTGGCGGATCGAATCCTTTATTATAATGCCCGCGAGCTTTATAATCTGCCCGAAAACGGCCAGGGCTCCGTCTAATGTCTAAGGCCTATGTGGTTTGCGGCGAGAGGGAGGTTCCTCCCGGCGACAGGAAAATTTTCGATGGGGCCGGACGTTCGATCGGCATTTTCAATATCAACGGCCAGTTTTACGCTCTGAAAAATGTTTGCCCTCACCAGGGAGCCCAGCTGTGTCAGGGAACGCTCAAGGGTATTACCTCATTGGATGAAAATGGCCGTCCGCTCCTCCAGCGCGAAGGCGAAGTCATCCGATGCCCCTGGCATGGATGGGAATTCGATATCGCAACCGGGCGCAGCTTGTTCAATCCGGAGCGAATACGGGTGAAAACTTATCCGGTCACTTTGGATAAAGAGCCGGACAGGGCGATTGAGGATGATTCGGCGGAAGATGTAAAATTTGCCGAAACCTACACCGTGTCGGTCGAAAAAGGAATCGTCACCGTTCACATTTAGAAACCGGACGCTCTTTCAAATGCCCGGCGGCAGGTTTTTCAGGAATTCCTCCTTCCATCGGTAGTCATCGAGCAAAGTCGGGTCGTCATCTCCCAAAATTTTTTTGGCCACGTAAAGAGCTTCCACCGAAGCCAGCCCTCCTAGGGGGTCGGCAAAAACTTTACTTACCCGCGGATAGGCCGTCTTAATCCCGGCGGGAAGGCTCCGGCGCACGGGCTCGCCCCCCAAACAAGTTTCCAGTTGCGGCAACCGGCGCCAGGTGCTATCGAGAAGAATAAGTGGTCGGCCGGCGTCGGTGGGGCTCAGGGGTGGAGCGTCCATTGCCAAAAGAATATGCCCGCCAGCGTCGAACTTGAAACCTGGTTTTACCCGGTAAAAAGTAAAGCCGGACCTCTCTCGCAGAGGCTCCAAGCTGCATTTGGACAACCGCTCCTTGGGATGACGAATGATTATGACAGGAACCTTGATCACGAACTTCGGAATTGGAGGACTTTATCAGGCTACAGAAATAAAAGAAATTGAGTTCTGGCGACTTAATTATAAAGGATTTGCGAGCAAGGTTCGGGTTTTAGTCGCTCCAGAAAGGTCATTGTGTCGGTTGGGTTGGATTAGAGAAACGTGCATATCAAAGTAACTGGAAAATGAGGATAGATGATCGAGCGTGGTTATTTGCCTTCGACTGCCGATGGGTTTTTGGAGGTTTTATTGTCCCAATTAACTCCGTCCTCATCTTCCTGTGACTCAAATTGAAGCTCGGCCTTCAAAAGTATCGGCTTGAGCGCGTTTCGCCATAAGACATAGCCGCCTCTTGTCATGTGCAGGTTATCAGCTTGGAAGATTTCCTTCCGGGGTTTGCCTTCGTCATCCAGCATACTGGTCGCAACATCGACATAGATGAGTCGCTCGTCCCTAGCGCATTCCGCCGCGATGAGACTGTTGGCCTCTTTCATTTTCGGCCACAACGACCATCGACTGATGCTGGGTTTTATCGACAAAAAGTAAATACGACATTCTGGAAGTTCCCCGTGCACCTTCCTCACAAATTCGAGAAATGTAACTGAAATCTTCTGTGGGGTGATCCCTTGTGCAATGTCATTGTCGCCCTCATAAACCACGACTGCCCTTGGTTTATAGGGAAGCACGATCCTGTCCGCATAGTGGAGTGCATCGTTCATATTGCTACCACCAAAACCGCGGGGAACGATGCTCAGGGGGGCCAAATCATCTGCGATGGTGCTGAGCCAACCCCGTATGCTCGAACTGCCGATACAAACAATGGCTCCTGTCGGCGGAAAACTGATCTCGTCCCTCTTTTCGAAAGCCCGAATGTCGTCTTCAAACTTCTCAGGTGGCCCATATTGCTCTGCCTCGTCCGCTCCCATAGCCCATATGCAACAGGCAGGTGATCCCATGGCGGCAAGCAGCATGCAGGTTGTTTGTATCGTAATTTTCATAATCGAAGTATCTCGCATATTGCATCCTAAATTCCAATCTCTTTAGCCACATCGGATGTGGTCCGCATTTCGAGGCCTTTTGTAACGCCGATCTCGATTCCGAAAGTCTCCTCCCATGCAAGGACCAATTCTACAGTATCCAATCCCATTTGTATCGAAATTTAGACTAATACATGCTCGACGACGAAAGTGTCTCGGACTGTATCCAGAAGCTTGCTTTGTTGGTTTCTTTTTAAGGTGTAGAAGGCAACATCCTTGCCGTGGATTTCAGAAACAGAAATCCTTTCCAAGCCGTTTGCTTCCGCAACACTGATGGCATGGGCATTCTTGGGTTCGATTACGGAGAAGACGCTATCTGCTCCTATATGTTCGAAAGCGTAACGATAGGCAGCCCCTGCTGCCTCCGATCCGTATGCAAATCCCCAGAATTGCGGCAAGAGGCGAAAAGTGATTTCCAATTCGGTTGAACCTTCTATTTCAAATTCCTGAATTCCAGCCAAACCCATGAAGTCACTATTTTCTAAATTGAATACGGCCCAAGGCAAAAGCCTCTTTGAGTCTGCAACTGCTGAAATTTATTACAACCTATCTCAAATTCGCCGTAATAGGATGAATGCGACTGCAAGCCGCACGAATCCTAGGAAGTTGTCCATATGATACTCCCATCTGACAAGGATTCTTCGCCGCCATTGAACCCATGCAAAGAAGCGTTCGACGATC
>JAJFLT010000282.1 GCA_021772555.1 Opitutales bacterium
CGAGTATTTCTCCGAATTCTGTGAACTTCGTAGAACCGGATGTTTGGCTGCCCACCATGCAGTCGTAGAAAACAATCTCATAAAATCCGTTTGGCCGTATCCTCCTTTTTCGCCGGATTACCTAAATTGCGGCAAAAAGACTGCCGAATGGGGTCCCTGGATTGATACGCGTATACTTTATGCTTCGTTATTTCCCCATCTGGAGAGCCATAAACTGAGGGATTTGCTGCAAATCTTCGACCTGGGAGGCCCGTTGGAGAAGTTGGCCCACCGATATTGCCCGCCGGATCGAAAGCGCTACCACTGCGCTCTTTACGATGCCCTCGGCGCAGCCCTGTTGCTCCTCCATTTGGGACAGTTGCAGAAATACGAGTCCATCGACCTCAAATGGCTCATCGCCAACAGCCTGCCCCCTAAACGTAGACCAGATCCATTTTCCCAGGGAGAACTTTTCGAGTGAATAGAAGGCCCCAAAAATTAATTTAGAGCGCTTCGCAGATTTTCGCGATGTTCCCTCAAGAGAGTGGCGACCGTGTTGAGAATTTCCTCCGACAAGGAAGTGCGACCCGCTTTTACGATTTCCGCCAATTGCTCCGGCTGGCGGGAGCCCACGATGGCCGAGGTTACCGCCGAATCCCGCAATGTCCAGGCCACGGACAACTGTGCCGGAGTCATTCCGCTCCCAGCCGAGAGGGTTTTTAGCTTTTCCATCAAATCCAGATGGATTTCAAATCGTGGCTCGGTGAAATCAGGGTCCCGCCTGCGGTGATCCTCCGGGTGAAGACCGGCTGCCCATTGATGCGAGAATTTTCCCGTTAGAAGACCTTTATTCAAGGGACTGTAAACCAGAACACCGATATTGTGGTCGGCGCAAAAGGGTAATAATTCCTTTTCCAACTGGTGCCCGAGCAAGCTGTAGGGCGTTTGCAGAGAGGTTACCGGGTGTATGGATTGAGCTCTTTTCAACTGCTCCACGCTGAAATTGCAAACCCCGCCGTAACGAACCTTCCCCTCCGAAATCAATTCAGCAACAGTGCTCCAACCTTCTTCGATATCTTCATCCGGTTGACCCCAATGAAGCTGGTAAAGATCGATTGTCTCAATGCGCAGGCGTCTCAAACTGGCCTCGATTTCCTCACGAATACTGGCTCTTTTTAAATGGTATGAAATATTTCCTGTTTCATCCCAGATTCGGCAACACTTGGTCGCAATTAAAGGCCGTGGAGACAATTTGGCCAAAACAGAACCGATCACTTCTTCGGAATGGCCCAACCCGTAAACCGGGGCCGTATCAATCCAGTTGATCCCGGCTTCAGTTGCCCCACGGATTGTGGCCCGGGATTCATTGTCGTCTTGTGGACCCCAACTGGCCTTCCAGCCCGATCCGCCCATGGCGAATGTCCCTAATCCAATGGAAGTAAAATGAAGATTGGAATTACCTAATTTTCTCGGCTCCACTATCTCAGGCCTCTTCGACTTCCACCTCAACGACTCTGGACAAACCGACCAGTTTGTCTTTCGCCGCCAGGTTGATAAGACGAACCCCCTGCGTGGTGCGGCCGATAACGCGAATATCTTTGACCGGGCTACGCACCGCCTGGCCCGATTGGGTCAACATCATGATTTCATCGCTCTCATGCACGCTCAAAGCACCGGCCACGTTCGAGCTGCGAATGGCGATGATTCCGCTTCCGGCCCGGCTTTGCAAACGGTATTGGTCGAAATTCGTGCGTTTGCCCTGTCCATTCTCGCCCGCGATGAGCAAGGTGGTGTTCGGCTTGACGACTTCAAATGTCTTTACCAAATCCTTGCCCTTCAATTTTATTCCCCTGACTCCGCGGGTGGCCCTGCCCTGGTCTCGAAGATCCGTTTCCTTGAACCGGATGGACATACCTTTGTGGGTGATGATAACCAGCTCGTCCTCGCCGTTGGTTAAATCGGATGCGATGAGTTGGTCTTCCTCGTCGATCTTGATTCCGATAATGCCGCCCTTTCGGTAATTTTTGTAATCGGCAAGATTGGTTTTTTTGACCACTCCGTTACGGGTGCACATGACCAGGTGCAGGTCGGAAGTGAACTCCTTTACGCAGATCATGGCGGCCAATTTTTCATCCTTCTGCATCTGCAGAACATTGACCACCGCCCGGCCCTTGGATATGCGCGAGCCTTCCGGGATATCGTAAACCTTTTCCACATAGACCCGCCCGTTATTCATGAAGAACATGATGTAGTCGTGGGTGCTGGCGGTGAAGAGGTGTTCTACAAAATCTTCCTCGTGCGAACCGGTGCCGATGACTCCCTTGCCGCCGCGCCGTTGCGAGCGATAGGAACTGACCGAGGTCCATTTGATGAAACCGGCATGCGTGACCGTTATGATGCAGCCTTCGTTGACGATGATGTCCTCCATGCGGAACTCGCCCTCCGCCGCCAGCAGTTTGGTTCGCCGGGAGGTGGAAAACTTCTCCTGCACGACCCGTAATTCATCCTTGATGACGGAGAGAAGCTTTTTTTCATTATCTAGGATAGCCCGCAGCTCCGAAATTATCTTCATCAATTCGCGGTATTCTTTCTCGATTTTTTCCTGCTCCAGACCCGTCAGTTGATAGAGCCTGAGGTCGAGTATGGCATCAACCTGTCTTTTCGAAATCGGATAGCGGGCCCTCAATTTCGTGCGGGCATCGTCGCGATTGGCGGAAGCGCGGATGATTTTCACGAAATCGTCCAGATTGGTCAGGGCGATTTTGTAACCTTCCAGGATATGGGCTCTGGCTTCGGCTTTTCTCAACTGGAAAGCGGTTCTGCGGTAAACGACTTCCCTCCGATGCTCGATGTAGCAAACGATCATTTCCTTGATGTTCATTTGCTTGGGGCGCCGTTTATCCAAGGCCAGCAGGATGGCCCCGAAGGAGGACTCCAACTGTGTCATTTTAAAGAGTTTGTTCAGGATCACGCGGGGCACTTCGCCCCGTTTCAACTCCAGCACGATGCGCGTCGCCTCATCCGACTCGTCGCGCAAATCGCTGATCCCATCGAGGGTTTTCTGGGAGATGAGTTCCGCAATTTTGGAGACCAGACTAGCCCGGTTGACATAGTAGGGAGTCTCCGTGATGACGATTAGTTCTTAGCCCTGTTAGAGTTCTACAACGTGGGCGGTGCCACGGACTTTAAAAATGCCCCGGCCAGTATGCAGGTATATGACCACGCCCTCATTGCCCATGATGGCGCCACCGGTCG
>JAJFLT010000283.1 GCA_021772555.1 Opitutales bacterium
GATCGTCGAACGCTTCTTTGCATGGGTTCAATGGCGGCGAAGAATCCTTGTCAGATGGGAGTATCATATGGACAACTTCCTAGGATTCGTGCGGCTTGCAGCCGCATTCATCCTATTACGGCGAATTTGAGATAGGTTGTATACATCTTTTACTCTAATCAGCTCGCAGAGGCTCTTTCTCATGCACCGACTTCAAAGATTCCTACCGGACCGGTATGCGTTTCCAACCATGAAGGCCGAAGTCCTGGCGAATCAGGTCAACGAAGCGGGGCTCATGGATACAATGGGCAGCGCTTTAACCCAGTCTTCCATAGAGGGAGTTTGGCAAATCACACTGTCTGAAAACCGAGTGACTGCGTTGTTTTCTTCGGATTTTTTGGAAGATGTATTTCAATCATTTACTTCTGAGTACCTATCGCTTCAGAATATAGATGTAGTCTGGCAGAAACCCGGAGAACTCTCGAATCTGCAACCTTTCGTATCGGTTTCTGCCGGTGAATTTTTTCCGGAGTGGAGGTTGGCCTTGAACCTTGAAGATGACCGCGTCCTGACAAGCACGATGGAACAGCGCGTAGCACTCTATACGGCATTGGGCGCTGCAATGATTACCGCATCGATCCTGCTTAGCCTATGGATCGCGCGATTGATTCAACGCAATATTAACTTAGCCCGTTTAAAGGATAAACTGGTGGCAACGGTATCCCATGAGCTCAAGACGCCCGTCGCTTCCGTTCGCGTACTGGTAGATACCTTGCTGGATAAATCTGGCCTCGATGAAAAACAAACACGCGAATACCTCGAACTCATCTCGCGTGAGAACATGCGGTTGAGCCATGTCGTCGATAACTTTCTGGCCTTTTCCCGTATGGAGCGAGGCAAGCATCGTTTTGTCCTTAAACCGACTGATGCTCGCATAATCGCTCAGGATTCGGCCCAAACATTTCGCGACCGTTATGAACTGCGATCCGAAGAATTCACCTTGGAGATATCCAACGATCTTCCGGAAATTTTGGCTGATGCTGAAATTTTGAAGACCGCACTCATCAATCTCCTCGAAAACGCCTTTAAATATTCCGGGACTCCACACCGTATCCGGTTGAGGGTCACTTCTGCTGGAGATTCATTGACATTTTTCGTTCAAGATAACGGGATCGGCATCCGCCCGAGGGATAAACAGAAAATCTTTGATCGCTTTTATCGGGCAAACCAGAAACTGACGCGATCTGCGGGAGGTGTCGGTTTAGGCCTCAGCATTGTGCAGTTTATCGTGGCCGAACATAATGGGCAGCTATCGGTCAAGAGCGAGCCCGATGTGGGCAGTACTTTTTCAATAGTCCTGCCGTCGAAGAATCATTTCATGCCTTCGGATAGTTAGGCTCTAATTGCAATGGACGCTTCCATCCTGATCATTGAAGATGATACCGCGCTTCTGAGAGGGTTGGTCGACAACTTTGTAGCGCTAGGCTATCAAGTGGACTCCTCTGCGGATGGAGAATCCGGTTTGGAAAAGGCGCTCAGCGTCGGCCCCGACCTTATTATTCTCGATCTCATGCTACCCAAGGTGAATGGGTATGAAATCTGTGATGCTATTAGACGTGAAGGCTACGACATGCCTATTATCATGTTGACCGCAAAAGGACAGGAGGAGGATATCGTTCGAGGGTTGGAATTAGGCGCGGATGATTACGTAACCAAGCCATTCAGTATCAGAGAACTATTGGCTCGGGTAAGGGCTTTTCTCCGTCGGCATGCTTCCTCCGATGTAAAGACCTACCGGTTCGGTATGAATGAACTGGATTTGGAGTCCCACCAATTATTTAGAGAGGGAATAGAGATTACACTGACCACAAAGGAATTTCAACTCCTCAAGTTCTTTCTGCAAAGACCGGGACGAGCTTTAACTCGGGAGATGATAATGAACGCGGTTTGGGGCAGTAGTTTGATCGTTACCTCGCGAAGCGTGGATCGTTGTGTGACGACCCTTCGATCAAAAACGGAGCCCGATTCACGCCACCCGAAATTCATCCATACAATCAGAGATGTGGGCTATCGGTTCGAAATAGATTAACTATTGGTATTTGTTTCGTGCGGTAGATCACGCTGATTTTGGAAAATACAAAACGCACTTCACCATTAACAATCACCTGCTCTGCCAACTGAGCTACGGAGGCTTATTCCAAAAAGGAACGTTGATCTCTGCAAGTTGATTTAGAAAAGTGTTTGCCATGTTCGCTTTCGGGCCGACGGTAGGGAGTTTCGGGAGCGTGAAGCAAGGGATCAGGCTTGGCAGATTTTTTTGCACGAGAGCGGACAAGGGATTGGGCCGGTGCTTGCGTTAAGGCGCAACATCTACCCGTCCCTGGGGCAGATTTGCGATATGTAAATGAAGGGAATTGTCGATTATACCTCTATCCAGTCAGCCTCGGTTCGAAAAAATGTGGAAAATTTGCTGGCCATGGCGCGGGAGGTTTACCCGCTCAAGGAAGCGCGGGAATTACGCTGTGATGTCCTTACCGGCTTTTTTGGATCGCCCTAGGGATGTGGCCTTAATTTCAGATGAAGTTCAAGAGTCATTACCTGGACGGATCACTTTTTCATGCGGCATAACGATTTTTCTGCGCTCGGGACTCAAGCGGCCAAGCAATGCTTTTGACGGGCGGTATGGATGGCGGAAAAATCCCCAGGAAGGACCATATCGATAGGCCGCCATGCGACGCTCTCCTTCATTGATGCGTTGGGCAGAACCGTGGCAAAGAGCGTCTACAAAAAGAAGCGCATCCCCCTTCTTCAAATGGGCTTCAATAGCACCGGTTACGCCATCGACGGATCGGGTTTCTCCAATCCCCATACTGTGGGCGTCAAATTCCGGATGCCGGAAATTCGATTTATGGCTCCCCGGTATAACCATCGTTGCTCCATCTCCCGGGCCGATATCATTTAATGCCATAAGGATATTTATCTGGCCACAGTTGAATTTTTGATTGTGAACGTGAAATTGGCATCGTTTGATCCAGGGCACCGGACCTGAGTGCAGCCCGATCGCTTCACCGGGACCACGAATATTGGCGAAATTTTCATCTATCAAAAGAGGACCATGGGTATAGTCATGGGTGCCTTCTCCGCCTACGAAACATTTCACCAAGTCGATCCAGCCCGGGTTATCGATCAAGTATTCAAACGGTTCACCAGCCTCATAGATCTGTTGCAAATTCAATCCCTCAGTTGCGCTGCCGAAGAAGTGTCCGTGCACATGGCCGCGCCACTCACCCGGTTTCGTATTTTTCAATTCGTCCAGGATCTTGTTGCAGCCATTGAGTATCTCATGCGGAATGACGTCTTTTAGGATCAGGTATCCGTTGAGATCAAAGAGGTATTTATCCAAATCTGTTATCATATATAGGTACGGTTAATAGGGTTGGGATGCATTATCGGAACCGGTTGTATATTCCTGAAAATGAAAATAACATCCATATTTTTGACAATTTTCTACTAATTTAAAAGATTTCATTTTTTTATTAAAGATAATGGCCTTTTCGATAAATCCATCGGACTTCAAGCAATGAATATTTGAAGCAGAACCTTGCGATTTTCTTGCAATAAAGGAATTGCGTATACTATTGAATATATCGGTCGTAAGGATAATGTACGATAATTATCGTGGTGTAATTGCCGCCTGAAAATAGTTCGCAGCCGAGAAGAAATGGTTCGGATAGGACAGTACTTTGACTTTCACCACTATTGTAGGTGAGGGGGAGGAGTAAACATGAATATGAGATACTTCTTCAAAAAATTACTGATAGTCGTATGGTTGACACTTTGCATTCCGTCGAGATCCACTGCCCAAACCAAGGTATTATTGATCATTGCAGACGATCTCGGCATAGAGAGTCTGTCGGGCTTCAATAGCGATGCGGCCGCATCCTTGCCGCCCACGCCCACCATCGACGATATGCAGACACAAGGAATCACTTTCACACGCTACTATTCCTATCCAACTTGCTCTCCCACCCGCGCGTCCATCCTGACGGGCCGGTACAGCTTTCGCACGGGCGTTCTTTCACCGCAGCAAAATACACTGAAGTCCAACGAGTTCACGTTGCCAGAGGCGTTACTCGAATCGGACATCATTTCGAACCGATTGGCCAGCATCGGAAAATGGCATCTCGGTTCGGATGCCGACTCGCCCAATACCATCGGGGGTTGGCCTCACTTTTCCGGGTCGTTGGGCGGCGGTATCGGGGATTACTACAGTTGGCAGAAAACCGTTAACGGCAACACGACGAACAACCATAGCGTATATGCCACCACGGACAACGTAAACGATAGCATCGCATGGATCAACCAACAGGGCACCGATTCATGGTTTCTATGGTTGGCGTTCAACGCACCGCATACGCCGCATCATCGCCCGCCCAACGATTTGCATGACTATCCCTTTATCACCGATGATGGCTCGAATAGCTCCCGTCGGCATTACGAAGCCATGGTACAGGCCATGGATACAGAAATGGCGCGCCTACTGACCAACGTGGACCTCTCGACCACAACCGTAATCTTTATGGGTGACAACGGGACGCTTGGTAGTGTGATTCAGCCACCTTTCCCTGACAACCATGGAAAAGGTTCCGCCTATGAAGGAGGCATACGGGTGCCGATGATTATAACCGGTGCCGCCTATTAGCAATGGACTTGCTGGGACTTCCTACGACGGTCTCCTGCATTCATGCGACCTCTACGCCACCATTCTGGAACTGTTCGGCATAAGCGCCGAAGAATTAGTA
>JAJFLT010000284.1 GCA_021772555.1 Opitutales bacterium
ATTGGATGGATGCGGTGATGGAGGAGGCTCTTTTCCCCACATTGCCTTTGGTGGCGAGGAACGCTTCGTCACGTTTTCCTTTCAGAAATCGGCCGCAAAGCTTTTCCGACTGTCCTCGGCCGTAACCCAGGGCGGTATCCCAGTGCCGGATGCCCGCATCCCAGGCCGCTGCCATGGCGGCCAGAGAATCGCTCTCACGCTGCGCACCCCAGTCGGTTCCGCCGAAAGACCAGCAGCCCAGGCCCAGCTTGCCATGCTCTTTTCCGCTTCGTCCGATGGCGGCGGCCGGGAGGTTTTTGCTCATCGTTTCCGCATCCGGCGCATTTGCTCCCGGCCTTCCCGTCCGGGAAAGGATTTACCCGGTACCCAATGCTCCACGGTATCGAAAAAAGGATGAAAGAGCCGGTCGATTTCATCACTCGAAATCGGGTAGGGCGGGCCTTCCGGATCTTCAATTTTAACAAAAAAGATGGCTAACAACTCGCCCTCGCTTTTGAGGGCATCGGCTACTGCTTGAGCATATTCCGGGCGACGTGAAGGGTCTACGGCGCAGAGGCAGGTATGTTCAAAAATTCCCTCAAAAGACTCTTTGAGACTTACGTCCAGAGTGAAGAGATCTCCCCGCAGGTAATCTTCTTCAGCGACCGGTTTGAAGCTTCGGGCACGTGCCAAAGCGGTTGGAGAGATATCCAGCCCCAGGGGTTGAGCGCCATACTGCGCCAGCAGGCGGACATCGTGTCCGAACCCACAACCGGGCACCAGCACGCGGCCTTTAAATGATGAGCGCTCCAAATATTCGGCCAGGGGCGGTGCCCCGTAGCCTTTTTCCCAAGGGGTGTCATCCTCCCGATAGCGGGCGTCCCAAAACTCCGTTCGTGATTCCCGTGCTGTCATATAATGGATTAAAAAACCATTTGCCCCACAATGGCAAAAAGCAATTTGATGGTCTCACATGCCGCCCCAAGCCCTACTAGAACTCAACGATATCGATGTCACCCTCAATGGGGAAACCGTCCTGCGGAATATTTCATGGCGCATTCATAACGGGGAGAATTGGGTGATTGTTGGACCTAATGGCGGCGGCAAAACAACCCTCTTGCGAGTGATCGGAGGTAGGTTATGGCCATCTCCTCAAAGTCGCGGGAAACGACTTTACCATTTTGAAGAAAAATCCTGCCAAAGCCCGGTCGGATTGGATGGACAGATTGCCTTTCTTTCAGCCGAGGGGCAGCAGCATTACCTTCGGCAGGATTGGGAACTGACTGGCGAGGAAATCGTATTGACGGGCTTTGCCGGAACCGCGCTTCTTTACGAGCGGCCATCCGCGGCTCAGAGGAAGGAGGCGCGATCTCTCATTTCAAGGCTTCACTTGAAAGAATTGGCGGGCATGAATTACCACCACATGTCGCACGGAGAATTGCGGAAGATCCTCCTCGCCCGGGCTTTGGCGGGAAGCCCCAGGGTGCTTCTGCTGGATGAATTTTGCCACGGCCTCGACGCTTCATCGCGAACCGGACTGTTGGCGCTCATCAACCAGATAATTGGGCAGGGGTCGGTGCAGGTAGTCCTGACGGCCCATCGCAGGGAAGAAATTCCCTCCGCTTTGACCCATTTTGCCCATATGGCCGATGGGCGCATGGATAAGCAGGGTGGGATCGATAATCTGCCGCAAAATCTGTTTGGCCAGCTCGCTGTCAATAAATCGAACCGACGTCCCGCTGTTAAAAACATCCCATCGATGGAAATCAAGATCGTTAAATCCAACCTTTATCTGGATGGGAATGGCGGCGATTTAATAAAAATCCTTAAAGGAATAAACTGGCAAATCCAACCGGGTGAAAACTGGGTCGTGGCCGGTCCCAACGGAGCGGGAAAAAGCACCTTATTGCGTTTAATCTATGGCGACGTGACCTGCGCTTCGGGAGGGAAAGTTGAGCGCTTTTGCGGTGAAACTTCACTATCCGTATTGGAAGCCCGTCAACGCATGTCCTGCATCTCGGTTGATTTACAGGTTCGCATGGAGGTGGATGTGAAGGTCAAACAGGCCGTGGCCAGTGGGTTTATCGGTGGTGTTGGCCTGGCTGGAAAAATGTCTCCCGGCAGATGGCGGCGTGTGCATATCGAGTTGAAGCGGCTCGGTCTGGAGCCTTTGGGGGATGCCACTCTGGAACAGCTCTCCTATGGCCAGGTCCGCAAGGTCCTATTCGCCCGGGCCTTGGTTTCCGAACCGTCCCTTTTGCTTCTCGATGAGCCTTTGGAGGGTCTTGATGGGCAGACTCGCGCGGAAATCATCGATTTACTGGAGCAGTTGGGGCAAGAAGACCGGCAATTGATCATGGCCTCCCATCACCGGGAGGATTTTCCATCCATCATGACTCATTGTCTAAGGCTTGAAAAGGGTTGCATCGTTTCCGTGGAGAAATTTCGTTTTGCTTAACTTTTGCCGACGCAGTACACTTCCCGATTAATGAAATTATTTTTCACCCGACGCCTCCTAACTGATATTATGAAATCCTGCAGATTCGGAACGGTTTTGAGTGGGTTTGGAATTTTGCTGCCTTCGTTCTTTTTAGGCGGTTGTCTTTCGGTGCCGGATAATACTGATTTGGTCAGTCGTTATTTTCCCGACAATCCCAGACCGGTACTTCGATATTTGGAGTCAAACGGACGCCGGATTCATTATGCGGAAATGGGCGATGAACAATTGCCATTGGTGGTTTTTGTGCATGGAACACCGGGCTCCTGGACCGCTTTTGCTCATTTTTTGAGAAATACCAATCTCTTGCAGGTGAGCCGAATGATTTCCGTGGACCGGCCCGGTTTCGGAAATTCGGGCGATGGCCGCTGGGAAAAAAGGCTGGAAGATCATGCCTCCTTGTTGGAGCCGGTGCTGAACCTCGACAATTCGGGTCGGGGAGCCATCTTGGTGGGCCATTCCTACGGGGGTCCGGTTATTGCCCGTATGGCCATGGATTATCCGGAAAAAGTGGCCGGCATTATCATGGTGGCGGCCTCCGTCGATCCCGACCTGGAGCATCGTCGCTGGTACCACCTGATGGCCATGATGCCGCCTTTTCGCTGGGTAACCCCGAAACCCTTGCTCGCCGCCAATGCGGAAATTTTCCCGCTCAAAGGTGAGCTGAAGAAAATGCTTCCGTTTTGGGAGGAACTCACCATGCCCGTTACGGTGATTCAAGGAGGCAGGGATAAATTGGTAAACCCTGGTAACCCTGCCTTTGTCGAGCGCGTGGCCGTCAACGCACCCCAATCGATCCAGCTCTATCCCGAGATCAACCATTTTATTCCCTGGTCCCATCCTCAACTGATCGAGGACGCCATCCTCAAGATGCTGGCTGAATAAACGACGGCGTTTTCCGCTTCTGATTTTACTATTGTTAAAAGAGGCGTAAATGCCTAATGAGGAAGGTTTGCATTTAACCAGCCCCATACTTTGGGGAATTTCAATCAATTACCGTGACAACTCTTATCGATAGCTCCCTTGATTCCGTCGAATCGGCCGTCTCTGACATTGCCGCCGGCAAGCTGGTCATTGTGACGGACGACCAGAGCCGTGAAAATGAGGGCGACCTCATCATGGCCGCCTCCAAAGTAACTCCAGAGGCGGTCAACATGATGATCCGTTATTGTAGCGGCATCATCTGCGTGCCCACGGTCGAGCATCACTTGAAACGACTCGGCCTGAACCCCATGGTGCAGCAAAATCGAGAGGCTCACCGGACCGACTTCACCGTTTCGGTGGATGCGGCCGAGGGTGTTACGACCGGCATCAGCGCCTATGATCGCACCGCCACCATTCGA
>JAJFLT010000285.1 GCA_021772555.1 Opitutales bacterium
GATTTCCTGGAATTTGTCGATGATTTTCGGTTCCTGATCACTCAGGTATAAATGGGCCAACATGACGCCGGCGTCGAACTCGGCGAGACCGAAAAATCCGAACTCGGGGTCGATTATGCGAACGCCGTTTGCGGTTTGCAGCCAACTGCCAGGGAAATAGTCGCCGTGCAGGAGGGTTTTTCCATCGGCCAGATATAGCTCGCCCAGTTTGCGCACGGCGGTGACAAAGTCTCGGTTGTCAATGAGGTATTCCGCTTCTTTTTTCAATCCGGGCGTTATGCCGTCCAATTCCAGGCCGTTGTCTCTTTGCAGCGGAAAATGGAAAATGTGCTCATGGTTGAGGTTACGCATTTCCCGGTTAGCCAGGCTGGAGCGAGCCTCTTCGTCGAACCGCAATCCGTGCAAGGCGCTCAACCATTGGCACAGGTCTTTCAAATCCTGGGGCGAAAGCGTCGCACCGACCGCGTAAAGGTGGGTGAAATCGCTCGACTCTCCCAGGTCTTCCAAGGCTAGAACTCGCGAGGCCGGATCGAGATCGAGCAATCGCGGCATTTTTCCGGCAATGGCAGGATGGCCGACGGCAAGCTGGTAAAACTTTGCCTCGACCAGGACCCGGTCCCAGGGGGCGGCGATTTGCGGGTATTTTTCCACCCAAGGCCGGGATTGCTTAAGGATTAGGCTGCGATTTTTCGTGGTCGAAACGCGCAATGTGAAATTCATATTTCCCTCACCCGGCTTTTCTTTTCCGAATATGGATTCCTGTTTTTCCAGCAGGTTCCTCTGTCGCAGATAGATTTCCAGTTCCGATTCGTTCAGCGAGTCGAGGTGCCGGACTTCCGGGTGGTTTTTAAAAAATTCTTCTTTTTGTGCATTCATCATAGTTGCGTCTAAGAAGGAGTCGCCGGGCGTAATAAAATTTCCACTGGATAGGGTTTTACATAAAGACGATTTTCATGGAAACTGCAATTATGGAAAAAAGGATCTCTGGCCGGACGTTTTTGTGGTGATTTGTTGGAGAGCCATCGGGCCGGGCCTTTTGATGGCCGGGATTGCCATCGGGGTGTCCCACCTTGTCCAATCGACGCGGGCGGGCGCGAATTTCGGTTTTCAACTGGCCGGGGTCATCGTACTCATCAATATACTCAAATATCCGTTTTTTGAATACGGGCACCGTTATGCCGCCGTCAAAGGGGAAACACTCCTTCACGGCTATGGGCGCATGGGAAGAGGTTACCTGTTGGCCTTTCTCATTATGCAATTGATTGCCGCTGCGGCGGGAGTGGCGGCTGTCACGGGAATGACGGCTGCACTGGCCGAAAATGTGCTCTCTTTGGGACTGCACCATACCGTCTGGAGTGCCCTGCTCATGTCGGCTTGCATCGCGATTTTGCTATTGGGCGATTACAAATGGCTGGATTTGTCGATGAAAGGAATCATGGCCGTCCTCGCCGTGGCCACCCTGAGCGCCTGCCTGATGGCTGTTTGGCGGGGGCCCGCGGCGCCACCGGGATTTGTCAACCCGTCACCCTGGAGTCTGGCTCAGGTGGGATTTCTCCTCGCGCTGATGGGTTGGATGCCCGCCCCGATTGAGATTTCCGTTTACCAATCCCTCTGGATCAACGCCCGGGATAAAGCCGCCGGACGGGCTACCACCACGAGTGAGGCCAGGTTCGATTTTAACGCCGGTTATGCCATCAGCCTGGTTATGGCCCTGGTATTTTTAACTTTGGGCGCTTTGGTCATGAATGGCTCGGGCCAGAGATTTTCCGAAAACGGAGTCGAGTTTGCCGCCCAATTAGTCAGCATTTATCAATCGAGCCTGGGAGGTTGGGCCGGTCCGTTGGTCGCCCTGGCAGCCTTTGCCACCATGTTCTCCACAACTTTGACGGTTATCGACGCCAACCCGCGGGCTCTCGGCATGGGAACCAGCCTGGCATTTCCCAATTGGAAGATGGAGGAGCGAAAGCTCCGCTGGGGAATTTTGCTGATTGGGTGCCTGGTCGAACTGATAATCCTGCATTTTTGGGGTGGGGCGCTGAAAAGATTGATCGATGTGGCCGTCACCATTGGATTTCTGGCTGGTCCCATATTCGCCTGGCTCAATTACCGGCTGATTACATCCAGCCATGTTCCCGCCTCCAACCAACCCGGTCTTATTATGAGAGGATTGAGTTGGCTGGGTATCGCTTTCTTCGTCTTATTTGGTCTCCTCTACCTTATGCACCGCTTTGGCAACCTGGGTGGTTGATTCATTTTCCCATCCGTATAATTCGTGGTTGAAAAACCCAAACATCACGGTAATTCGATAATGGTTCCGAAGTCCGGGTCGAACAGCCGTTTGTAAGCTCTCATGGCGTTTCCATCCGTCATCCCGGCAAGATAATCGCATATACGCCGCAATTTGCCTGCTTTTGTTACTTCCAACTCGACCCATTGGGAGACTGATTGCGGTAAAATTTTCAGGTTTCGGCGAGAATCCTCAATATAGTTGCTAAAAAAAGCATCGAACAGCCGCTGCAGAAAAAACCCACCCCGAAACTCTATTTTTTGAATTTGTGGCGATTGAAATATCAATTCGCAGGCCATCACTTTATACAGTTCGCATTCCTCTCTCACTTCTTCGTCCACCACCAATTGGAAACAATAGCGGTTTGTTTTCGAGGACATG
>JAJFLT010000286.1 GCA_021772555.1 Opitutales bacterium
CGGGCAACCTGACCAAAACCGGCAGCGGCTCTCTTACTCTGGCCGCCTCCAATGATTTCACCGGGAGCAACAATCTGACTATTGGCACCCTGACGCTCTCCAGCGGATCTGCGCTCACCGCCACCAGCGCAGTTAACTTGACAGGTGGAACTCTTTTGCTGGGTAGCGATAGCAACCAAATCAATGATTCGGCTACCCTGACCCTGGCCGGGGGGAATTTGGGTTCCATGGGTTTTGACGAAAATCTTAACACCTTGACTCTTTCCGCCGACTCCGCCATCGCCCTGAACGGCGGCAACAGCATCCTTACTTTTGCTAACAGCAGCTCGGAAACGTGGACGGCGAGCACGGTTCTGACCATTACCGATTGGGATGGATGGTTCAACTCAGGTGGTGGCAACGACCAGATACATTTTGGATCGGGCGGACTTAGCGGTGGTCAGGTTGATCAGATTTATTTTCTGAATCCGGGTGGTGAGACTGGATTTTTCTCGGCAAAGCTGCTGCCAGGTGGGGAGGTTATTCCCGTAATGATTCCTGAACCGAGTACCTATTTCGGCGGGTTTATGATACTCGGCGTAGCCGGGCTCCATTTCTGGCGAAGGAAGCGAGGTTCCTCCGACCCTGTACATCACGAAGAATTTCAGGGCTAAGCATAAACACCATTTCATTTTTCTTATCCTGAACGGGATGATATCCTTTCTAAATCCCCGGGTGTTGCTTAGGAGTTGTTTTTTCCTGTAGAGAGGCCTATGGATTTGAGGTCAATTTATGAGTGAAAATTCATTTCCTGCCCACTTGTTAAGACCTTTTGCTCCGGCGATCGTTTTGGCCCTGTTTTCCATACTCCTCGGTTTCGGCCTGGGGGGCGTCTTCGGGGCCACAGAGGATTCGATAAAAGCACATTTAAAGGACTCCGCTGAATCGGTTTTGGACACGGTTTACCAAGGAAATACAAGGGAAATGAATGCCGTCGTGAGCAAATCCTGGACCTACCTGAAAAGAGCGCACCTTCATGGCGGGGCGATCGGGACGGCTGCCTTGAGCTGTATTCTTTTATTGTCTCTCATTGGCAAGGCGGGGAAATCGGATAAAGCCTTCGCTTTGGCCTTTGGGTCGGGAGCGATTCTGTATTCCCTGTTTTGGGTGCTGGCCGCATTCAAGGCGCCTGGTCTGGGAAGCACCGGCGCGGCCAGAGAAGCCTTGAATTTTATCGCCATACCGGGGGCGGGGCTTTGCCTTTTGGGGTTGCTTGGGACCATCTACGGTTTTATAAGGAGCGTAATCATGGGTTCAAATAATGTCGTGAAAAAAGATGAGACCGGTGGGTAACACTCTTAAATGCAGCTTAAATAAAACGGCTATTCGCCTTTTAGCCGTTTATTTTATGTCGATTCTGGCCTGCGGGACCACTGCGTGGGGGTTGGAAATCTCTCTTGAGCGCCCCGGAGAAAGGGAGTTTATCCGCGACCAGGCCAAATTGATCGACTCGGATGGCGAAGAAAGCATTATGGCTATTTGCGATGCTTTGCTGACAGAAAAAGCCACCCCCGTCATCGTGGTGACTATCGAGTCAATGACCCGGCATGGAGGTTCCGGAATGCGTATCGAAACCTTTTCCACACTCCTCTTCAATCAATGGGAGATTGGTCATGCCAAATTGGGAGAACAGGACTGGAATACGGGTATTTTACTGCTGGTATCGAGGGACGACCGGCAGGCGAGAATCGAACTGGGCGCCGGTTGGGGTCATCGGGAGGATGCCCAAAGCCGCCAGATTATGGATGAGCATATCATCTACCATTTTAAACAAGGACAGTTTTCAGCGGGAATTGTAGCGGGAGTGACGGCTTTGGATAAAATGGCGAGGAAGCTTGAATTGCCCACGCAGCCTCGCCCCTGGTGGCATTTTGCCCTGGTGGCTGGATTTATCGGTTTGGCCATCTTCACCATTGTTTCTCTTATCAAGCGGGGCGCGAGCGGGTGGGCGTGGCTGTTTTGGGGAGCGGTTTTCACCTTGGTCGGTTTTTTGCTCATGCAAATGTTGAAAAGCAAATCGGGCGGTTTCGGAGGCGGATCGTTTGGCGGTGGATTTTCCGGCGGCGGTGGGGCCAGCGGTTCGTGGTAAATTGAGGAAATTATGCAAAGGGCATCCCAGCTTTTTAACGAAGAACAGCGCCATTTGGTGGAGCAGGCCGTGGTCGAGGCCGAGGGTCAAACCTCCTGTGAGATTGTTCCTGTGGTGGCCACGGCATCGGGTCGCTACGACCGGGCAGAAGACATTATCGGATTATGGCTGGTTATGGTGACGGTGGTTTTGATGTGGCTGCTTCCCTGGCAAAAAGAAGATGCCGGAAGCTGGGGCGCCGGCACACCACTATTTCTGGAATTGATTGCGCTGGCGGCGGCGGTTTTGATCGCTTTCATAGCCGGAGCGGTGGCGGGAAGCCAAATAGGATGGCTCCGGCGGCTGTTTACACCGCGGTCACAGATGCGGGAGGAAGTGGCGGCCCAGGCGCGTGAAGTTTTTTTCGATAATCGGGTCCATCATACCAAGGGCGGTTCCGGGCTCATTCTATACATCTCTTTATTCGAACGCACTGCCATGGTTTTGAGCGACGAAGTTATCCTGGACAAGCTCGGCCAGCCATTCCTCGACCAGCTTTGCCGGCGATTGACCGAGGGCATGGGAACAACCCATCCTGGCGAAGCCCTCAGCGAGGTAATTAAAGAGGCCGGGAGGCAATTATCCAACCCGTTGCCACGGGAGGAGGACGACGTCAATGAATTGCAGGACACCCTGATCCTGATTGACTAGGGCCGATCAGGGCCGATCAATTGCCTGCCTGATGGTTGAAAGTCCATTTTAATCGAAATGGGGAATGGGCCTTTTCAATGGGTAAATTTTTCGGAAGCCAATTTTTTGGCGATCTTCTTGAGTATGTTGCTGTCTGGATATTCGGGGTCTTTGGCCAGAAGCTTGCCTCTTTCGACTATATGAGGTCGGACTACCTGGTTTTGGCGATCGTGTTTCCGGTCCACTTTTTTCTTTTTGGGGGTTGTGAGCATAATATGCCTATTTCGAATTTAGGGGGGATGAGAATTGTGTTTTGTGCGATATTTTCCATGGCTGCTACTATTCATGTCCTTTATCGGGAATGTCATAAAATTCTTAAAGAAAATTATTAAAATTATCGAGAACACATTCTCAAATAATTAGCCGATTGAACAAAATGACGCTGGCAATATAATGGCGCAACACCTTTTCCTGGAATAAATTGGGAATTCAGTCGTCGGGCTCCAAAATCATCTGCTTGCGGCGTAAATCTTGAATTATGTGCTCCAGTTCGTCCGTTCGACGAAGGATTTTCCGCACGTTTTCCGCAATGGGATGATCCTCCTCAAGTTTCCCTAGGGAGAGATCCGCATAACCACGGATGAGAAATAATTCTCCATTCAGGTCGTGCACAATTTTACGCAGGGAGTCCGGGGGCAGGTTATGCGAGTCCATAAACTTTTTCCAAATTCAGGCTTTCAGGTTTGAAATGCGCCGGTAGCGGAACCACTTCAAACTAACGAATGCAAGCAATTTGGGCGTCCAGGCAAAAAAAGTAAATCGAAAAAACAGATAATTTAAGTCCGTATTGTTGGTTTCCGGAACCCTTATAGGGAATAAAATTTCACTGAATAGGGGTTTTCCCTCATTGTTTAACAAATTCTATGAACTAGAATACTTATTTGTTGGGGTATAAAGTTTTACCGGTTGATTTATCTTGGCCGAGGGCAGGTATTCCATTGTTTAATCAATCATTCGATGTCTCCAGGCGCTAGTGGCATATGGCTTTTGAAAAAATACTCGTTCTCGATGACGAACTGATCATCCGAAAATCATTGCAGGAAATATTGCGTCGAAAGCGTTATTCCGTAGCGGTGGCGGCGACGATCAAGGCAGCCGAGAAATATCTCGATAAAGACCCGTTCGATTTGGTGTTTATGGATTTGCGCCTGCCAGACGGGGATGGGACCACTTTATTGAACAAAATCTCGAAAAAGCCCGATGCCCCTCTCATCGTCATGATGACGGGGTATGCGACTATCGAGTCTGCCGTTGACTGCATGCGGGCGGGCGCCTTTGAATACCTCATTAAGCCCTTTTCCTCCAACCAGATCGAGATCATTATCCACAAAGCGGAGAACTATACTCACCTCGTTAATGTCAATCGTTTTTACAGCCAAAGTGACTCCTTGGAAACAGGACTTGTGGGTAAAGGCAAGGCTACCCGTCAATTACGAAACTTGATCCAAAAAGTAGCACCGACACAGGCAACCGTGCTCATACACGGTGAAAGCGGCACCGGCAAAGAAGTCATTGCCGGTGAAATCCATAAGGCGAGCGCTCGCTCCGGCGCCCCATTCATCAAAGTAAATTGTGCAGCCATTTCAGAAACCCTTATCGAGAGCGAGTTTTTCGGCCACGAGAAGGGGGCGTTTACGGGAGCGGTTGACCGCCGCAGAGGTCGTTTCGAGCTGGCCCATGGCGGCACAATTCTGCTGGATGAGGTCAGTGAAATTTCCCCCAACCTGCAAGCTAAACTACTGAGGGTGTTACAGGAGAGGGAATTCGAACGCGTCGGTGGGAACCAAACGATAAAGGTCGATACACGGGTGCTGGCCACTACGAACCGCGATCTGGCGAAATGTGTGCAAAAGGGGGAATTCCGGGAGGATCTCTATTATCGGCTTAACGTGTTTCCCCTCTACAGCACGCCATTGCGAGAAAAGAAGGAAGACATCCTCACTCTGGCGGATCATTTTAATGACAGTCTGCAGCGCAAGCATGGGGTCAAAATTGAAGGTTTTTCCCCTGCTGCCAAATCGTGCCTTCTTGCGCACAATTGGCCCGGCAATATCAGGGAATTGCAGAACACAGTCGAACGGGCCGTTATTTTGACCGAATCGGGGAATTATATCCAACACTCGAGCCTGGGATTGCTGCACCTCGACGGTTTCGAACCACATGTGGAGGAATCGGCGTCTGAACCCTATTTATCACATACCTGGGGTGATTTATTTCAGGGCGAGGATGGCGACAAGCCCGATCCTGAATCCCTCATACCCATCGACGAATTGGAAAAACGATATATTTTGCACGCCTTGGAAGCGACGGGAGGAAACCGGTCGTTGGCAGCCAGGCATTTAAAGGTTACGAGTCGAACGCTGCGCAACAAATTGAAACAATATCAGGAGTCGCAAATTTTATGAACGGCCTTAACATCGCCATACTTTTTGGATTGCTGAGGAGTCATAGTCCCCACTGTAGGTAGTGGGTAGGTTAGAACTTGGTGGCATGGCCAATCCGTCGAAAGCTGAAGAATTCATTCCGGAAAATTCCCCTCCCGAAAATGCGCTTCTGGAGGCATCAATGAACCAGGCCAGGATGGCCGCCATCGGTGGGTTATTGCACGATATGGTGAACTCAATGATGGGGATCCATTCGCTGAGTGAATCGCTGGTTCGGTCTCTCGAGAAGGATAATCCTTTAAAATCGAATATAGAGCTTATTTACAAAAGCGCCCTCAAAGCCCAAAAATTGATGCTCCGTATTTCGGAGGTCAATCGTTCCAAGCCGGGCGAACGCACCTTAGTTGATTTGGCCAAATTGGTGCATTCCCAGAAAGAGATTCTGAAAGTTGTGCTACCGCCGGGAGCGGCTCTGCAATTGGACATCATGGAATCTGAATTGCCTGTCAGAATCGATGTAAACAGCTTCAAGATGGTCTTGCTGCATTTTGCCATGAATGCCACGTGTAATTTGGCTGCGCAATGCCGGGTGAAACTGTCCGTGCGCGCTGTATGTGGTGGCGACGCAACCCGCAAAGGCGTTTTTCCGCAATCTTATGGATTACCGCACGACGCGGTCGAAGTATCGTTTTCCGATGCCGGGGGAGGGATATCTCCGGCCATCCTGCCGAGAGTTTTTGATCCGTTTTTCACAACTCGGGAAAAATGGGGCGGAATGGGCTTGGGATTGTTTTTTGCTCAAAATTTCGCCGAAACCCATAATGGGCAATTGGGTATTCTAAACGAAGAAGGCACCGGAACAACTTTTCTGCTCCTGCTGCCGTTGGAAGATTTGGAAGAGTGCTAGGCTAAACATTGCCGGATGGCACTGGGTTGATTAGAACCTATCTCATCTGCGAATATGAGATAGGTTTTAAAATAACATTGGCCGTCTTCCCGATGTCATTAATGTTTTTAGGGGGTTATGAGTGAGTTCTTTTTTTATTTCGGAATTATCCTCGGGCTGGTATTTTCCACCACCATTGTTTCGGGCGCGGTGTGGTGTGTGCAAATTACCCTGTGCCGCGGTTTTTTTTCGGGATTGGGAGCCGGTGGGGGAATAGCGCTGGCTCAAACTCTGTGGTCGACATTGGCGGGTGTAATGGTTTTCTGGCTGCATCCTTTCAGTGACACTCTGGACTGGGTGTTCCGTCTCTTTGCCGCCGGAGTGTTGGTTTATATGAGCACAACGGTGTTTGGTGCCGAAAAGATTAAATCCCTCCACTACGAAGGATCGCTGCTAGGGGTGGGAAAGATTTTCCGGAGCACTTTTTGGATTGCCTTGACCATGCCTATGCGGCTGCCCGGATTCCTGGCCCTGTTGATTTCAATGAATTTCCACGTTCGCCACATCGAATTGGGCAATTCCCTGCTCTTGGGGGCGGGGGTCGGTCTCGGTTCTTTTGCCTGGTGGGCCTATTATGTATTGCTGGCGGCTTTGTTCGGCAAGCGGGTGCCGGAACCCATTACGGTAAAATCAATGAACAAACTCAAGGTGCTGGCCGGGTCCGTTCTCCTGGCCTTGATGTTTATCTGTCTCGCCCCCATGGTCCCCGGATTTTGATTGGCTACCGTTTGCGCCTTGTTAATTTTCCGGCGGCGGCACTGGCTCGGATCATGTCCATGAGGCGTGCCAGCCGTAAACCGATTTCCGGCGGGCACGGGTTATCCATTTTACCCTCAAGCACTTTTAGGAACTGGTTCCAAGGGCTGCTCTGGCGCGAATAAACCAGCGATATGTATTCGCTGGCACCGGCCGCAAGGTAGCGTAGGTTTTCTCCCCACACCCCAGTTTCCAGCA
This sequence comes from Opitutales bacterium, assembly GCA_021772555.1. Lineage (GTDB taxonomy): Bacteria > Verrucomicrobiota > Verrucomicrobiia > Opitutales > UBA2987 > JAJFLU01. The sequence goes on from JAJFLT010000286.1 coordinate 7,142, forward strand.
CTCCTTTGGTTCCCATGATACGGATGAGCGAGTTGCAATGGGTCGAGTCGCCAAATCCGGCGAGGGAAAAAATGACGCTGTTTTTAAACCGGCCGCAAACCGTTGAATTAATTTCCACCGGTGTCCCGCTTTGGTCCAGGATGGCGAATACTTCCGCCACATCTGAGCCCGCCAAGTCAACCACGCTGTTCAGCATATGCGAACCGGTGTCGAAAAGGAAACCCCCGCCGGATATTTCCGGGCTCTGCCTCCAGGTTCCTTTCTGGGCTTCCTTCCAACCTTGGTGGACATGGGCCGTGATGCCGGTTACGCGGCCGATTTTTCCCGCCGTTATCAGCTTCTTGGCTTTGGTCAGGGCGGCCGAAAGACTGCCATTGAACCCCACCACCAAAAGCCTGCCCGTCTGGTTGCGAACCCGGATCAGCCGAAGGGCCTCGCTTTCATTCATGACCATCGGTTTTTCCACCAGCACGTCGAGGCCAGCCTTAAGGCAATCTCTGGCCTGTTCGAAGTGAAATTTATGGGGCGTGGTAATCAGAGCGGCGTTTGGTTTCGGCTCTTTGGCCAGGCAATCCTGCAAACTGGAATAGAAAGGTGGGCATTTTTTACTCTCTTGAGCAAACCAGGAGGCGGTTTTTTCACGAGATTGAGCGCTGACTTCGATGAGTGCCTGAATACGGGTGTTTCTCGAGCACTTGAACATATCCCGCAAATGTTTACGCGCAATCAGGCCCGTTCCCAAAATAACGACATTGATTTTGGCCATAATGCTTGTTTTACGAAAAAGGCCGGGAAACCCCTATGGTAAGGGCATGGACATCAATTACGATTCCCGGTCCTCAAGTCATTCTATCAAAAGATTGCTCAAGGATTTCCAGGTCGCTGAGGCTGCCATGCTTCTGCCGGGCTTTTCTGACAAATTCCGCTTCGTTCCTGTTTTTGGTGGTCCGCTGTTTTTCGTAAAAAACACCAAATACCCCCGGCCATTCGAGGTTTGCCAGGTTAAACGCGGCCACCTCATCGGTGGGGTCGTGCCTCGAATCGTCTTCCGGCGTACCGTCGAAAGTTTTCTCTTCAATGGCTGTAAACTGGCCGCCTTTTCTGGGGATGCTGGCATCGAAAGCGCCCGGAAAAAATTCCACGCATTCAGATAGGCATTCGATTACTGAAAATCCCTCATGGTCGATGGCCCGGGCCAACATTTCCATCATATGTTTGACCTGCGAGGCATGGGTGCGGGCAATAAAAGTGGCGCCGCTCGAAACCAGCTTTTTCATCGGATTGATGGGCTGATCGACGGACCCGCCAGGATCGGTTTTGGATTTGAAGCCAATGGGCGAGGTGGGCGAGGTCTGTTTTTTGGTCAAACCATAGACAAAATTATCCATGATGACATAGGTCAGGTTGAAATTTTTACGGGCCGTGTGGTCGAGATGATTTCCGCCCATTGAAAAACCGTCACCATCTCCCCCGAAGACAAACACATGCAAATCGTCCCGGGCCAGGCTGATGCCGGAGGCGAACGGCAGGGCGCGCCCGTGAATGAAATGCGCACCGTGGGTGTTGACGAAGTAGGGGAATCGCGAGGAGCAACCGATGCCTGCCAGGGTGACGATCTTTTCGTGGTCGAACTGGTGTTTTTCCAGCGTGCGGTAAAAAGCCGAAAGAACCGCGAAATCTCCGCATCCTGGACACCAGGTGGGATGGTCCGCGGTGAGGTTTTTTTTGGTTAATTTTTCTCGTGGTTCGCCGCTGGGAGAAATTTCAGTGATTGCTATGGATGCCATGGTTGCAGGGGGTCTGAAATAGTGATTAGGACAGGATTAAAGGTAAGGGTAGGCGGAGTAGGTTGCCACCGCGTCTCCACTCAAATGGCTGACCCCGGAGAGGATTTCTTTCACCTTGAAAGTCAGGCCGTCGGTCTTCGTAATGCTGCGGATTGCCGGGTGCCGGTAGCAGGCTCTCAAAATGCCTGCCAGTTGGCCGTAACCATAGAGGCCCTCGTCATTCATTTCCACCACGAATACATGGCGGAAACGGTTCAATACTCGCTCGATGCCGTCCGGTAGCGGGTGCAAATGGTGAAGATGGATGCTGCCAACTTCCTCCCCTTTGTCGCGCAGCAATTTGACCGCCTCCCGGATGGGTCCATAGGTGGAGCCCCAACCAACCAGCAAAACGTCTCCCTCACGATCGCCGAACACATCGGTTTTGCCAATATCCTTGGCCAAGGCTTTCAATTTGTTGCGGCGCTTCGCCGTCATTTTCATGTGCATGGCCGGGTTGGCTGTGGGGTGCCCAGATTCGTCGTGTTCCAGACCGGTCACCACCGGGTATTTGCCTCCCTCCATGACGGTGCCGGGCGGCGCGTGGCGGGTGGTTTGCTTCAGGTCGTAGGGTAGAAAGTCATCTTGCCGCGGAACGAGGTCCGGATTCGGGTTGAGCATCAAATCCTCCAGTTCAGGCCTGTCGAATGCCTCGATGCGGGTGGCCAGGGCCTGGTCCGATAAAATGATGACCGGTGTGCTGTATTTGCGGGCGATCCGGCCGGCTTCCAGCGCGATATAAAAACAATCCTCGACATTGCGCGGGGCCAAAACCACTCGCGGGGAATCCCCGTGGCTCCCGTAAATGGCCTGCATCAAATCGCTTTGCTCGACATTGGTGGGCAGGCCGGTGCTCGGTCCGCCGCGTTGTACATTGATGATGATGAGCGGGATTTCTGCCATCGAGGCCCAACCCAATGCCTCCATCTTGAGGGAGAGACCGGGACCGGAACTTCCCGTCACCGCTAGGTAGCCGCTGTAGGCCATGCCCAGGGTGATCGAGATGGCCGCCAGCTCATCTTCCGCCTGCACGAAGGAACCCCCGTACTTGGGCAGCTCCACCCGCAGGGTCTCCATGATCTGCGACCACGGAGTGATCGGATAACCGGCCCCGAAACGCACCCCGGCGGCAAGCAGCCCCAGCGTCAGCGCCTGGTTGCCATCCATGGACACCTGTGGCCTATCCGTGGTGGTGGCGGCAACTTTCTCAAACTGGTAATAGCGGCCCAGGATATTGTCCGCTGGGAAGGCGTATCCGGCATCGAAGGCCAGAAAGGCATTGCGCAAAATACCCTCTCCCTTGCCCCCGAAACGCTCGCCCATCAACCCCTTCAGCTTGTCCACATCCAGGTTGAAGATGCGGGACAGCAGCCCGAGGACAAAAATGTTTTTCCCCTTCGTTTTGGCGTTTCCAC
>JAJFLT010000287.1 GCA_021772555.1 Opitutales bacterium
CTCATGACCCACGCCAGTATCCCCAAAGAGATCCGCGAACAACGCGGCGTAGGTGATAATCTCGTCCGCCTCAGCGTCGGAATCGAAGACCTCAACGATCTCATCGAAGACATCGAGCAAGCTTTGGGGTGCATCGAATAAAAGAGCCCTTTCCTCTTCCAGTATGCAACAACAGACTAGGTAGAAGGGCATAGACGATTGACAATCATGTCTTTCCTCTTCATCATTATTCTGAGAAATTTGGGAAAGAACGCAGAGTTATGACGACAATTTCAGTCGAACTTGATGATAATAAGGCAAAGGCCTTGGCAAGCAAAGCTGCCGAGTATGGCTTGCCATTGGATAAATTGGTAGCGGCATCCATTGACGATCTTGTGAATCAGTCTGAGCCGAATTTCAAACGTGCAATGAAACGTGTCGTCTCTGAAAACCTGGAGCTTTACCGTCGACTAGCCTAATGCGATTTTTATCGCTTACCGAATTGCTAACGCTTCATTTCGAAATCATTACTGTCACTGGCGGCGCTGGCGGTATTCGTGACCTTGGATTACTCGAGAGCTCAATTGCCCAGCCACGCGCAACATTGGACGGCCATGATCTCTATCCAGACCTTGTCTCCAAAGCAGCAACATTGGGATTCGGGTTGATTGCGAACCATCCGTTTATTGATGGAAATAAACGAATTGGCCATGCGGCTACGGCCGTAATTCTCATGCTCAATGGCCATGGAATACAAGCCACATTGGACGAACAAGAGCAAATAATCCTCGCTGTTGCTTCCGGCTCCATAGGCCGAACTAGCTTCGAACATTGGTTAAGAAACCACGAAACAATTGCGCCCAGCTAATCTGCAGTTATTATTTATTATCTGAAATCGACACCGCGATTCTGTTTTTCAATTCGTTTAGGGTGAGGCTGGCGAATTGAAGAACTTTGTGGCGGGACTTCTCTCCCGTGGCGATGGTGATTTCTCTTCGGGACAACTTGAGGGCTTTGGCTAAGAATTCGAGAAGGGCTTTGTTGGCGCGGCCTCCCTCGGCGGGGGCTTGCACTTTGATTTTTAATTCATCCCCCACCCAGCCGACGATTTCATTGCGTGAGGCATTGGGCACCACCCGTACCGTTATTTTTAATTTTTCACCGGTGGCCACTCTCTGGATCAAACATTGGTGTCCGGATAACTGCCGAGCCATTTGACCATGGAGCATGATTTTTCTAATTCCCGCACGGCGGCCTGCATAGAGGCATCCTCCTGGTTCCCCAGGACGTCGATGAAAAAGTAGTAATCCCAGATTTTGGTTTTGCTGGGCCGGGATTCGATTTTACTCAGGTTGAGGCCCCGGTTGCTGAAGGGTTCGAGAGCCCGAAGGAGCGCACCCGGCTCATCTTTGATGGAAAAAACAAAGGAAGTTTTTTCGGGAAATTCGCCCTCGGGATGTTCAGATGAATTTTTACCTATAACAAAAAAACGGGTGTAGTTCTCCCGGCGATCTTCGATCCCTTCCACGACAATGGGGACACCATACAATTCAGACGCCAATCGGCTGGCGATGGCCGCGGTCCGGGAATTCTCCCCCGCGAACTTTACGGCCTGGGTGGTGCTGGCCGCCTCCACCCGTGAAACTCCGGGCAGGTTGCGGTTGAGCCATTGGCGGCATTGCCCGAGGGCGTTGTCCTTGGAATGCACCGATGTGATGTTCTCCAAAGACGATTGGGATATGAGGCAATGAGATATTTCGAGGTGAATCTGGGCGATAATTTTGAGACCGCTCTCGACCAGTAAATCCAGAGTTTCCTCGACGGCCCCTTCGGTTGAGTTTTCCCTCGGAATGACGCCGTAATCGGCGTCGCCTCTTTCCACCGCCGTGAATACATCGCCGATCGTGGGCAGGGGTTGATAGCTGACGCTGGCGCCAAAATTTTTCATGGCGGCTTGCTGGGTGTAGGTGGCTTCCGGGCCCAGGTAGGCCACCATGATCGGTTTTTGCAATGCGGTGGCGGCCGATATGACCTCACGATAGATAGCCCGAAGTGCTTTTTCCGTCAACGGGCCTTCGTTGATGGCGGCGATTTTCGCAAATACTTCCTCCTCTCTTCCCGGGACATAAATTTCCTTCCCATTGTCCGCTTTGATCCGGCCGATTTCACAGGCCAGTTTCACACGGGCATTGATTCGGGAAATGATATCACGATCAATCCCGTCGATTTCATTACGTAATTTTTCAAGGTCCATAAAAAATCAATTCAATAGCTGGTTTGCGGTCAATCCACTGCCAGGCCCATATCGGTATCCTGCAATTCCCGGGAGGATTCCGATGCCTCCCTTATCCATTCGCTTAATTGATTGGGCGAGAGAACATCCGATGCCGGCAGCTCCTCGACCGACCGGATGCCGCATAGTTCCAAAAACTTGTCGGTGCTACTGTATTGCAAGGGACGGCCCGGCAATTCTGCCCGGCCGGTGATAATTATCAGCTCGTGTTCAAGCAGGGTATTGAGAGAACTGTCGGAGGACACGCCCCGGATGGATTCGATTTCCGCGCGGGTGATTGGCTGTCTGTAGGCCACTATGGCGAGGGTCTCCATGGAGGCCGGACTGAGCTTCAATGGTCTCGGTTCCTCCCGGAATAGCCTTACCCAACCCGAATATTCCGGCTGGATGGCTAGACGGTATCCTTTGGGCCCCTGGACGATGCGAAAGACTTCCTTTTGCTCAATCAGTTCGTTGGTGATGGCTTCCATGGCGTCCCGAATCTGGGTCGATGTTAGCAGCGAAGGAACCTGGTCGATGAGCGTTTTCAGAAGCCCTTGGCCGTTTTCCTCGCTGAGAGGCTCTTTCATTCTCTTCGATACATCACCCCCGGATACCTCCGAACGTGAGGATTTTTCATGGTAGCGGGTAATGACCGCCTGGACATCCTTGATGGACAAAGGTTCGGAGGTCGAAAACAACAACGCCTTGAGGATTTTTTGCAGGTTAAATTGCATGGAAAAAGTTATTTTAACGAAAATGAATTCCGAATTAAATCGCCCTCATCGGAGCAAACATTGCAGCACTGTTTCTCCGCATCCTCCGCCACTGGAATGAAAAGGATTGTCATTGGAGATCGATTGATTGAAAAAAGAGATTCTCAAGAAATTGTCTATTTGCGGCAATACAGGCAAGCCCGCATTGAAATACTCTTATTTTTAACTCGAAATCAGGAAAATCAGTGAATTCTGAAAAGCACGATCCAAGAACCTACTCAGCGGAAATTGTGGACGGTTACGACCGCGCAGGAAACAGGTCTATGCTCAGGGCGGTCGGCTTTGAAGACGAAGACTTTGCCAAACCGATCATCGGGATCGCCTCCACCTGGAGCATGATCACGCCCTGCAACATGCATATCGACGAACTGGCCCGCGAAGCCGGTAAGGGAGTCGATGCGGCGGACGGCAAATCCATTATTTTCGGAACCATCACCGTTTCCGACGGCATCGCCATGGGTACTTCAGGAATGCGCTATTCTCTCGTCTCGCGCGAGGTGATTGCCGATTCTATCGAAACTGTGGCCGGAGGCGAAGGCTTCGACGGAGTCGTCGCCATCGGCGGATGCGATAAAAACATGCCTGCATGCATGATGGCCCTGGCCCGTATGAACCGGCCCGGTATCTTTGTTTATGGGGGCACCATTTTGCCAGGCATCTACAAGGATAAGGCGATGGATATTGTTTCTGTCTTTGAAGCCGTCGGTCAACGCGCCAGCAATAAAATCGACGATGATGAGCTGAAACAAATTGAATCCTGCAGCGTGCCGGGAGCAGGAGCCTGCGGGGGCATGTACACGGCCAACACCATGGCTTCCGCCATCGAAGCCCTTGGGATGAGCCTGCCCGACAGTTCGGCCCGCACCGCCGTCTCAAAGGAAAAAAGGATTGAGTGTGTGGAAGCCGGAAAAGCGGTCATGAACCTGGCCAATAAAGGCATTTGCCCCCGCGATATTATGACTAGGGAAGCATTCGAAAACGCCATTACTGTGGTGATTGCCCTGGGCGGCTCGACCAACGCCGTCCTGCACATGCTGGCCATCGCCCATGCCGCCGACGTTCCGCTGAACATAGATGATTTTACCCGCATCGGCAAAAACGTGCCCGTATTGGCCGACCTCAAGCCGAGCGGCAAATACAACATGGTCCACCTGGTGCGAATCGGCGGATTGCGACCCCTTATGAAAACGCTTCTCGACCATGGACTGCTACACGGTGACTGTTTGACCGCAACCGGTAAAACGCTTCGCGAAAACCTGGAAAATGTCGCCCCCTACCCCGAGGACCAGGATGTGATTTATCCGTTCGACAAACCGTTGAAACCGGACAGCCATTTGCGCATTCTCTATGGAAATCTGGCTCCGGATGGCGCGGTTGCGAAGGTATCCGGGAAAGAAGGACTCAGTTTCACGGGCCGTGCCATAACTTTCGATTCGGAGGAAAATGCCCGTGGGGCCATCCTGGACGGAACTGTGCAGGCGGGACATGTCGTCGTCATCCACTATGAAGGTCCCAAGGGCGGACCCGGCATGAGGGAAATGCTCGCCCCAACCTCATCCCTCATGGGTCGAGGCTTGGGCGGTGAAGTCGCGCTGATTACGGATGGCCGCTTTTCCGGCGGGAGTCATGGTTTCGTGGTGGGACACATCACCCCCGAAGCTTTCGTGGGCGGCCCCATCGCGATTGTCAAGGATGGCGACACCATCACCATCGACGCCGTGGCCAACGAATTAAACCTGCATCTTTCCGAAGAAGAACTCAAAGAGAGGCTTGCCGCTTGGAAACCTCGTCCTCCAAGTTCCCGGAGAGGAGTCCTCGCAAAATACGCCAAATTGGTCAATTCTGCTTCCCTCGGCGCCGTCACCGACGCCGGGCTTTGAACCGCCGATCACACCTGAGAATTAGAGGGATTGTTTTACAATTAGGCTCTAGACTAGCATGGCGTATTCGTTGACTAATACATCCATTAAATTTCTGTTTCTATTGTTATACCTAAATTGGCATTCAGCTAGGTGTAGAATGAACTTATCATCTTTTATTCCGTTGAACTGGGCGAGCCTTC
>JAJFLT010000288.1 GCA_021772555.1 Opitutales bacterium
AATGGTCAAGGAGTCCACCCAGGCGGCATCGTCATTCGCATTCAGGGCAAAATCTTTGGCATAAGTCCAGCGCAGCGCATAGCTGCCGGCTTCCAATCGTGTACTCACAGGAATAAAAGCGCCAATATCACCGCTGATGGGAAGAATACCCGGTACCGCTTCGCCGTTGATGGTAAAACTGAGGAAGTCAAAACCGGCTTCGGAAGAGACCCTCCAGAAAAAGCTCACATCGGATTCTTCGCCGATAGTTACGAGCACCTCAAAGAAGGCCTCCTCGTCGTCTCCCACTTGGCCGCTCTGGGCACCAGCACCCGTTTCAAAAACATCCGTTTGCCCGAACCAGGCGGAGGCGCCACCGATTGCGGGGACGAAATTCAGACGGGCGGGGGGAGCCAAGTGGTCTTCGAGGGCATCGGCCAGGGATACCCCAGTCACCTCGAGATCAGGCAATGCGGTAAAAAACAGGTTGTTGTCGTCATCCGACTCACTGATGGCAGTAAATGGATCGACAAACGCCCCGATGAAGTAATCGCCGATAGGTGTGTTTGACGGAATAGCCACATCGAATGCAGGCAACGTCACAGTGGGCGCGCTATCCACAGTGGCTCCAACCGGGCCGAGGTCCGTGAGCAGGGTGAAGGCCAGGTTTTCCTCCAACACACTATCGTCGATATTGCCCCAAACGCGGTCTTCGGAGAGGCGCAATTGCAGGACCACATCGGTGCCCGCGGGCAGGAAAAAGTCAGTGTTGTTGGTAATGGTCAGGTCGCTCACTTCAAAAGAGGTCCCGCGAGCCAGGGCGCCCGGCAGGTCGACGGAGGAGAGCACGGTCACCTCAAGGTCGCTGAAAAGATCGAATGATTGCGATGAAAAGAAGCTGTTGTTGTTTTCATCGATTTCGGCATAGCTCCCGGCGCTGTCGATGGTGGCCACCACCTGATAAGTGCCCGCGGTCACGCCGAGTGGCACGGTATAGGCCTGGCTTCCGATGCGGGGTTCCCCGTTCAGGATGTCCCCCTCGAAAATAATGGGAGTGGCTGCCGTGAGGACCACATCGTCATCATTATCGAGCACGTCGTCCTGTGTCAGGACAATGCTTACGACGAGACCCGGATCACCCACATCAACATCGTGAATGGCTCCCCGATTAAGCCCGGTAACCTTGAAGCCCAGGCCCGAACCAGGTGTGAATGTAGTCGTCGGTATGAGAAGGTCGGTGATGATAAAATCCGGGAAAATGCGATATTTAACGGTTGAGAACTGGCCGTTGTTTGCCGCCGTAATTTCAGCAGGCAATCCCGCAGGATTGACCCGGAAGCCGACAAAATATTCGCCCGGCGCGATATCCGTGGGCAGGGCGACGGAACTGTCGGTGGTAAAAGATTGATTGAAATCGATTCCTTCCGTGCGCGCGACGACGGTAACCGCAACATCGGTCGGATCACCGAAATTTTCGTCAATCGACAGGATGATCTCAGTATCCAGATTAGCGGCCCCGGCTGGTAGATTGGCGGCATTATTGCTAACGGTAAAACTGAAATCGAGGGCATCGCCCGGCACCAAATCAACGTCGGGAACACTGACCGATAGCATTTCAAAATCGGGGCTGAAGGTGAAAGGCGTACCCGCCGGGGTTAAGAATGAATTATTGTCGTTGTTGTTCTCCTCGATGATTTCCAGGCTGTCCACGATAACAGCGACGCGGTAATCTCCCAAGTCGATGTCGTCCGGAAAGGTAAAGGGAAGCGGTGTGGAGGATACCGAAGTGCCGCTGCTGATTCCCACATTGCGGGGAAATGTGCCTATGATGACATCGTCCGCGTTTCCTAAAATTTCATCCTTGGTCAAACGCAGTTCGGTAGTAATTTCCTGTGCGCCGGATGGCAGGTCGTCACCTGCATTGCCAATGATTACCTCAATCACTGTCTCACCCTCGGGGCGGGGATCGATAGAATCTATGTTAACATTGAGCACCACCAGATCGGGGAAGGACAGCACTTCAAACGGGTTTTCTGTGAAGGCCGTATTGTTGGAATCGATTTCGAGTGGGACGAGCCCTCCAGGATCAACCTTGAATGCTATAAAGTAATTGCCCACAGGTGTCAGCGGATCGATCTGGAAACTGCCTGCGATAATGGCGGAAACGCCCGAATTGAGACCGCTGGGAAACTCTACCGTCCCGATCAGCGGATCACCGGCGTCGAAAGCGAGGTTGTCTTCTGAAAGGCGGATCTCAATAATTACGGGGTCATCGTCGGCCACAAAGTCGGCCCCCTGGTTGAGCAGGGAAATTTCGAAATCAACGACTTCGACGGGAGAAAGCTGCGAATCCGTTTTATCGATAAAAATGCTTTCGATGATAAAATCCGGGGCTCCTACAACAATGCCGACGGGGTTGACTTCCACCGTATCGACGTATCCGGTGTCGGTTCCCTGGGAGGTCGTTTCATCCTTTGAGTAGGTAAAGCGGACGAGATGTGTGCCAATAGGCAGAATGACGCGCTCGTCTTGCCAACCCGCGCCTATTCCTGAAATAGCCGAGATTTCAGGCACTTCGTCGCCGTTCAGGGTAAAGCTCAGAAAATCAAAACCGGCTTCCGAATCGACCATCCATGAAAAGAGCAATTCGGATTCGGTCAAGACCGTTACTTGCAACTCAAAGAAAGTTTCTTCTTCATCCCCGATGGGTCCTGCCTGGCCCGCCGTTATACCAATGTCGCCGGGATTGAAGACCACGTTCTGCCCGTACCAGGAACTAACGCCACCACCCAACAGGGGCTGGAAATCTTGCTGGACGCCGGGCGCCAGATGGTCTTCGATCGCTTCCCCCAGACTGGTAGCGACGACCAAGGTGTCGTTATTGGCCGAAAAGAAGATATTATTATCTTCATCCGCTTCAGGAACCGTGTTTGCCAAATCCACCTTGGCGGCCACGTGATAGTTGCCGGTCGGCGTATGGGCGGGAACGGTCAGAGCGAAGGGAGCACCACCGCCATCCGCCACCACATCCAATGTTGCACCGGCGGCAAAATCAGCGGGCAGACTGATGGTATAATCGGTAATCAGCAAGACATCGTTAATATCCCCGTAAAGACGGTCCAAAGACAGCCGCAACTCAAGGGTTATTTGTGTTCCGGCAGCCAGATCGAAATTACCATTGTTGACCAAGGTTATGTCGCTGAAAATCATATTGGCGCCGCGCCCGATGCCACCCGGTGCGGGAGTGAAGGTAAATCCGGATATTTCCAGATCGCTCCTCAAGTCGAAAGAGGCCTGCGAAAAGGAGGTGTTGTTGACGGTATCGTCGATTTCAGGGATGACGTCCGTGGCATCGACGGTGGCGGCCACCACATACACACCGGCCAATACGGAGGAGGGCATCACATACCCCAGGCTGTCGACAAAGAATTCGCCGTCCGCGATATTGCCGGCTTTTTCAATGGCTCCGCTCAAAATCACATCGTCGGCATTGCCGATCTCCAAATCCTGCGTGAGGCGGACAGCTATTTCCAACGCAGGATTGCCACCGGCCACGTAGTCGCTCCCCTGGTTTTGGGCCGTAATTTTGAAACCAATCTCGGAATTAGGCACAAATCCGGTTTGCGGAATAAGAACTTCGGTCACCACGAAATCGGGAAGAAATCGGAATTGGCGGCTTCCAATAAAATCATTGTTGTCGCCCGCAATCTCGGGCTCGTCACCGGTGTTGACGCGAAAACCGAGATAATAAATGCCCGACGGCACGTCCGAGGGTATGGTCAGTGTGTCGAATGGGGTTATGCTATCACCAAAGTCGATGCTGTTGCTGAAGGTGGTCACACCCAAGAGTCTATCACCGGCACCGCCAATAGTCTCGGCGTCAGTGGTCAGGATCAGTTCGACCTCAACCGTACCGGCGGGGTGGTCGGCACCGCTATTCTCCACCGTATAGCTGAAATTGAGGTCATCACCCGGAAATAACTGATCCGTGGGTAGATCCACACCGGTAATGGAAAAATCGGGTAGAAAGGAAAAGAGTTCTCCCAATACAAAAACATTATTGTCAAAGTCGGTCTCAGCGAGATCCAACGATGGATTGACATTGAATATATAGTTGTAATCGGCAGTTTGGATTCCGATGGGCAGGTTTAAAGTTTCAGTTTCGGTTTTTGTGTCCCCGGAGCCCAATCCAGAACTAATTACGACGGTGCCCACGGTCAAATCATCGGAATTACCAAGAACCGCATCGGTGGATAAGGTGATTTCGATCGGAATGAAAGCGGCGCTATCGGGATAATTGCCGGCCAGATTGTCCAAGTCTATGCTGAATGTGACGGCTCCCGCGGGTCGCAAGACCTGGGAATCGATGTTCACCGCAGAGACTTCAAAATCGGGCTCGCCAAAAATTTCAAAAGTATTGCCGGTCACAGCGGTGTTATTGCCTTCATCGGCTTCCTCGACGACTTCACTCCCATCGGCCGAGAAAATGAGAAAATAGACGCCTTGTAAAACAGTCTGATTGAGAACAAAGGAATCGTTGATGGGGGCACCAGCGCCGCCTTGAAGATTGCTGTCAAATACTATCGTATCAACCAGTTCATCCCCCAGGTTGAGTTCATTATCAGCCGAGAGAAACACCTGAATTTCGACCGGATTCACTCCTGGCAAATAATCGGTGACTAGATTCACATTATTCAGAACCAGGGAGTAGGTTACCGTTTGACCCAACGTAAATTCCTGCGACACGCTATCTACCACCACGTTGCTGATCGTGAAATCGGGCCGGGGATCGCCGGGGCCAGGATCGAAAAAGACGAGCGGGCCTACCAGGCTGGCGGATGAGGAACCCGCTGTGGGCTCACCCAATTGGCCTTTAGTATTACTGCCCATGGAGAATATCTCGCCGCTGGAATTGGCCAGCAAGGAATGGCTTTTACCCGCAGCCACCGTAGCCCAATCGGAAGCGGAACCAACCCGTGCGGGCTCAGAGGGAACGATGAACACACTGCCCAAGCCCAATTGGCCGCTGCTATTGCGGCCCCAGGCCCACAGTGTGCCGGAACTTCCACTACCCCGAAGGCCCAAGGTGTGCTGGTTGCCCGCGGAAATAGCTAACCAGTCTGTGAACGCACCCACCTGTTCGGGTACCTGCCGCACCGTCAACAACGGCCCGAGACCGAGCTGGCCTTTCTTGTGGCTGCCCCAGCCCCAGAGAGAGCCATTGGTTTTGATGGCCAAACTGTGGGTGCCTCCGGCCGAAACGGCCGTCCAATCGGCATCGGTGCCCACTTGGGTGGGAGTTGAAATTGTAAAACTGCCTATGATTCCCAGTTCCCCGTTGAGATTGCTGCCCCAACTCCACAGGGTTCCGCTTTGTCCGCCCCCGGACTGACGAATCGCCAGCGAGTGGAACCCTCCGGCCGAAATGGCAACATAGACCTGCCCTGGAGAACTAATCTGCACGGGCGCTGCAATGGCATCATCGGTCGTACCGATGCCCACCTGCCCCAGAGTATTGCTCCCCCAGGCCCACAAAGAGCCGTTCGATTTTAAGGCCAGGGTGTGCTGCCCACCGGCAGAAACCGCCGTCCAGTCCGTAGCGGTGCCTATCTGAGTCAACACATCGACAACCGCAGTCGCTGAATCGAGGCCGAGTTGTCCATTTGCGTTGTTCCCGACGCTCCATAAAGTGCCGTTGTTGCGCAAAGCTACGGTGTGCCCGTTGCCCGCTGTAACCATGGCCCAATCTTCGCTTGGCCGGTATAAAATGGGCTCGTCCCGGTTATCCTGATCTTCCGAGGCCAACTGTCCCTTGCTGTTGTCGCCCCACAACCACATACTGCCGGGAGAATTGATGGAAACAGAATGATCCGTACCGGCGGCCAGTGGCTCGGCCATGACACTAGCAGGCCCCGCTGCTGACAGGAAAAAAGACACGACCACTGCATAAAGGCCAGGTAACAGGAGGAGGGATTTCTCTCGGAATCGATTTGAATTCATGAATTTTGCCCTTTTTCCAAAGTTTGATCTAGGTGTAGCCAAGGTCATGTTCGTGTATTAGAGGTCAACCTTTTCGATTTTGAGCCGCATGAAGCGGGATGTAATTTCCTCTATCGGAACAAAATCCCGAACCGTAATTCTCGTTGTCCCACCGAGAGGCGTTACGGAAAAGACCTGGGCATCGTTGATCAATCCACCCACCCCGGTCAGGTTGCTGGTCTCCAGAAACGGCGGTTCAATGAAATAAATGGGGGCGAAATTGACGCCGTTGTTGGAAATTTCGACCGCATAAAGCAGGTCTGTGGCAAAATTATTGAATTCGAAGGTCAGTCCAAGATACTGCTCCCCATTATCGAGGACCACACCGGGCACATTGAGCAAGCTATTGGCTCCTCCTACCACGGAGGCCTCGGAAACTACCGGGTTGGTCCCGAGGGCATATTCTTCCAAATTGGTCAAGGTGTCGCTGTCCGGGTCTCCCACCAAATCGTTGGCGGTAACTCCGTTACGGATGGCCCAATTGTCAAAATTATCCGGTTCTGGTATCCGCATAACGAATTGTTTGACCAACACATAAGTGTTCTGCTCATCGGATTCGACAATCAAATCGCTGGCATCGATATCGATCAGAAGATAGAAGGTGAAAAAGTCCAGTAGGATTTCACCACCGTCGGAAAGAGTTGCCGAAATTTCCCCCAAAGTGGGCAGGGTCAATTCGGTCTCAAAATTGAGCACGCCGCCGTTGGGTCTGAGCTCACTGATTCCTGGCAGGGATTCGAAAAATTCCAATCTGTTGCCATCGGCTGCGGTCAAGTCTTTGACCAACACAGATATACCAACGGTATCACTTACATCAGCGGCATTGTTGAGCAAGTCGTTAACGGGGACTCCAAATACGGTAGGCCGTCCCTCGAACAAACGGATTCTCTCAATCACCGGGACGCTGCCATTGGTCCTCTCCAGCCCCCTGTTGCGGATGTCGAAATCCACGTTGATGGTACCTTCCGGATAGTATTCCTTGGTGTTGTCGAAGCGTACGTTTTCCAGGATCAGGTCCGGTCTGCGGGTTATTGAGACAGAACGCGAGGGCGTGATGGCCAAGTTGTTGTCGGTAGCCGTAAAACGCTCGAAATCGCTGGGTTCGAATTCCTGAAAACGATTCAGAAAATCCACATATACGATGACGAAATATTCGCCCGTGGGAGTGGTGAGAGGCAATTCCACATCGCCGCTGAATGAGATGATAAGACCCTCGGTCGTATTTTCAACTCGGGCAAACACACCCAGAGGAATATCATCCCCGTTGCCAAATACACGGTCCGAGGAGAGAACAACATCAATATCGGAAGGCGTGATGTCAGCCAGATCAGGAACGTCCGCCCCGCGGTTTTTGGCCACCACGGTTATAGGTAGTTTGTCTCGGTCGGCATCGTCCCGGCGGTCCAGGATATACTCACCGGGCGCCACCGAAAGGGTTGTCACGAGCAGGTCCGGCTGCGTTACCGGCACGACGTCCACCTGATCGACCCAGGCGCTGTCCTCAATTCCCTCCTCCTGCTCGACGCTGTTTTTGTTGTAAGCCCACTCGATGAAAGGAGTTCCCGCTGATACAAAAAACTCTACCCTCGGAGACAACAACAGGGTCTGCACTTCCTGCGTCAAAGCGTCACCCTTGACCGTCTCCAATACCCGGAAGGTTCCAGGCTGACCCAAAAATTCGGGATCGATCCTGAAAGGAACCTGGTCCCCTGTGTCGTTAAAGGTTACGGCGTAGGTTCGGGTTCCGTCCGGGAGGGTAAAATCTCCCACCACAGTCACCCCGCTGCCGACTGATCCGAATAGATTCAATGCGGTTTGCACTTCAGCTGTTGAAGCATTGAAGGACAATGGCGGGGACTCCGCCTCAAAATGGGTGACGGCAAAGTTGCCTCTCGTAAAGGTCCAGTCGATATCGCCGGAAATGCGATCCTGCTCGATATCACCGACTATGAAATTGAGGAAATTGAAATTTTCGATCGAGGAGACTTTCCAGTAAAAACTAACGATGGCGGGACCATCAATAAGAGTTTTCAGGTTCGCCCGTTGGCCGGTCAGGAGGGGCGAGGACTGGGCTGCGGAACTATTGCCAGGGACGGGGACGAATTTCCCGTTTTGCCCGAACCAGGTGGAATCTCCTGCCGTCTGCCATCCATTGGGCGACGTGAATTGCCCGGCATTGAGGGACGCCGCCAAATCAATTGTCGGCTGTATGCTCAAGAGACTGGAGGGGGTGAACAATTCGTTGTTGGTTTCGTCCGATTCGGCTATATCGCCCAACACATCTACGAGTACACCGACAAAATAATCGTCAGGTAATGCGATGTTTATGGGCACATTCAATTGTCGAGAGAAAACCACGGTTTCCCCGGACGGAAGACCTTCATCTACCTCGAAGGTATCGAGTATGAAATCGTTGCGCACGATATCACCCTCATCATCGAATTGTTGATCGGTGGATATGCGGATTTGCACCCGGAAAGGCGGTGATATGGGAACGTCCGAAACGCCTTGGTTAGAAATGGCAACATCTACCTCGAACGGAGCCCCGGCGGTGAGAAATTCGCCATCCGCCAAAGTTGGTGAAATATCAATATCCGTCGCCAAAAGGTCCGGGCTGGTGGTCCGTATGAAGTCCACCCAACCGGCATCTTGCCCGATGGAGACGCTGCCGTCCTTACTGTAAACCCACCGCAATACATGGGCTCCCGGTTGCAGGGTGAAACTTCTTTCTACCCAGTCAATTTCACCGGAAATAAAATCTTGCTCCACATCGTCAATGAAGAACGTGAGGGCGTCGAATTTAACGACATCACCTTCCCCATCTACAATGACACTTCTTTCGGAAGATACTTTCCAGGCGAAGCTGATCACTTCTGGCTGGTTGCCGACGGTGGTAAAATCGACCTCGAAAGTGGCCGTTTCGCCATTGGCAATATTGCTGCTTTGGACGGCATCGTGTCCGGCCTGTTGGATAAAGGCCTCTTCCGTCTGGCCGAACCACGGGAAATTTCCATCTCCATTATCAATCCTCTCATTGCGGTAAATGCGCCCCGCGTTGTCATCCACCGCCTCGGCGATGGGAATTTTCGAAAACATAACTTCCTGCGTGTCGGTAGATCCGATGCTGTTGTTAATTTCCTGGATTTCCGTAACCTGCAAACTGGAATCGACAACCAGCCCGAGGAAAAAACGCTCGCCGATGGGAGTGTCCGGCTGGATTTCCACTGTGATGTGATAATTGCGCCTCTGCCCCACCGGTAACCCCAGCGTCTCTGTAATGGACACGATCGTAAAATCGTCGGGGGAGCCAAAATCGGTGTCCCCCGAAAGGACAACATCGAGGTTGAATGGTGTAGGTTGCCCGGTCTCAGGATCGGTCGGAACATCAGCTAACCCCACGTTTAAAATCTGAAAATCAAATTCCATTTTCTCACCGAAAATAAAGAAATAGGGATCCGGATCGACCGGCACGGTGGGATCGGGCTGTATCGGTGGGATCGGGAACCGCGGATTAAAATCGAGGGTTACGGGAATGATATCGGGCCGTGGCTCGACTATCAGGTCCGGTAATTCGGAAATAAAGAAATTATTTTCCTCATTGATTTCCTCGATGATGTTGTTGCTGTCCAAATGAACGATGAGGAAATAACTACCGGCCGGTATGTTGGCCCCGATTACCAGGGAGGCGAAATACCCAAACCGGTCGTCCGCATCCAATTCTGGAAAACGCTCCAGAGTTCCCAGCACAACATCCCCCTCCACAGTATTGGGATTGCGATCGAGCGACAGGGAAACGGTTACTTCAAAATCTTCCATCACAACCTGCCCCTGGTTGCTCCCCAATACCGTGACCGGTAACCGGTTCTGCAGAGGAACAAGGACACCAGGCTCGAATGAAGTGCTTACCATGACGATGTCTTTGCCCTCCAGGGCAACCAACTCAACACCGTCTACCCATCCGGTATCGGTGGAATCTTCATTAAAAGCGGTGCCCTGATTGTAGGTCCAACGGACTTTGTTGATCTCCGCTGGCAGGGTAAAGGTAACCCTCTCGAAGGGATTGTCGCCGAAGATGCGTCCACCTTCTTGCTCCGCCCCATCGACACTGAAAGAGAGGAAATTACTCGGGCTGCTGGTATTGGCCTGCCAGAAGAAGGAAATGCGGCTGGGCCCAGGCACGGTGGCTTCGAAAAAGGCCACTTCGCCCTCCTTCAAAGGCGGACTTTCGGCGGCGTCGTCATTGTCCACGGGAGCGCCCGCGCCCAAATATATTACAGTGTTCTGCCCGAACCAGGATCCGTCCCCACCCGTAGTAAATTGAATAGGACCTTCGAGGTCCGGATTGTCCAGCGACTCGGTCAGGTCGATCCCCGTCACTTCAATCGCAGAGGTTGCCGGAATAAAGACATTGTTGTCCTCGCCGACATTATTGCCCTCGCCGTCATCGGCAAATTCGCTGATATCGTTATTGACATCCACCTGGGCGATAATCCGGTAAAAGCCCACCGGCAGGGCGCGCGGCAGTACGATGGAAACGGATCTGGAGACTACTCCGCCTGAATTAATGCCGTCTGCTATATTAAGTTCGTCATCCAGAACAATGTCACCCGTATCGTCGGGAATTCCATTACCCGAAAGCAGCAGCCTGACGTCGAAATCGCCATCCTCACCCGCCGGCAAGCGCCCATTGCCGTTATTGGATACCTGAATGTCGAAATTGAGGGTGTCTCCCCCTAGAAACGGGATTCCGCTGAGATCGAGGTTGACCACCGCAATCTCGAGGTCGGGCCTGAATTCGAGGGCTTCAGCAATAGTCCCATCGTTGTTCTCCTCCTCCGTCTCATTGACCGCTTCCGTGATGTCAGCACGTCCCACGATGAAAAAGGTGCCCGCATCAATGGGGTCGGGCAGGACGACTTGCGTATCCACCGTTAAACCCAGACTGCTGCCAATGGCGCCGTTGGCCACAATAGGTCCGCCCCCGGGCGTTGCCAAAAGGAGGTCTCCGCTGTCGAAAATATTATCTTCGCTGAATCGCAGTTCAATTTGAATACCAGAGTTTTCGGGAATTGTTTTTGTGCCCACATTGAGCAGAAAAATATTCACATTAACAATCCCGCCGGGCACCGGATTGTCGGGATTGACCAAAATGGTATCGATGGTTACATCGGGAATTCCGAAAAACGACCCGCTGAAACCGTCCGTATCGAAAGGCGTTGGGAAAATGCCGTTATTGCCCAATTGCCCCTGGTCGTTGGTCCCAGAGGTAAAGACAATACCATCGCTATCGCTGACGGCGGAAAAACTGTCTCCTGCCACAGCTCCGGTCCAGTTCGTTTCAGAACCCAATTGAGTCGGATCGAACCTTATTTGATTTTCAAAAATCGGTTGCTGAGCGGCGTCAAAAATGGGCAACCCCAATTGGAGCGAGCCATTCAGGCCCCAGCCCCAGAGCGTCCCATCGGTTTTCAAAGCCAGGACATGAGTGGAACTGGCATCAACACCGCTCCAGTTAGATTCCGTGCCCACTTGGGTCGGGCTTAAGGCCAATGAAACAGTAGAACCCATACCCAACTGGGGGGCTCCGCTGATCCCCCAGGCAAAGATGCTGCCGCCGGTATTGATGGCGAAAGAGGAAGAGTTGGCGGCCGAAATCCTGGCCCAATCGGTAGCCGTGCCCACCTGAGTAACGATAATGATGGGCAGGCCAGGAGATATTCCCAGGCCCAACTGGGCGGAACCGTTATTTCCCCAAGAATATAGAGAACCGGAAGTCTGTATGGCCAAAACATGACCCACCCCGGCGGATATGCCAGCGTATGATTGATCTTCGTCCACCGGCAGTGGCTCAGTGGACTGGAGAGTGGCTTCCCTGCTGCGGGCCAGTTGGCCAAGGCTGTTGGAACCCCAAACGAAGATTTTGCCGGAATTGCGAATCCCCACGGTGAAGTCCAACCCCACCGAGACATGCGTCCAGTCGCTGAAGGCTCCCACCCGCACGGGCAAAAGGCTGCTTTCCGTATCCCCGGTGCCGAGTTGTCCAAATTCGTTTCCACCCCAAGTCCACAACGATCCGTCTACCGCGATGGCTGCTGAGTGGTTCTCGCCGGCGCTGACATAACGCCAGTCGGTATCGGCCCCGATGCGGGTGGGCTGTAGTTTATTGAGGAGCGAGCCATCGCCCAGTTGGCCCGAAGCATTGCCGCCCCAAGCCCACAACGTATTGTTTTCGCCGATGACCAATGTGTGGGATTGGCCCGCACTGAGGGTCTGGTTGCCGTTACCGCAAAGGGCCGGCTGCATTACTCCCAGTCCGAGCGCAAGCAGGAGCCAGAAAGTTGCCTGTTGTAGTGACTTTTTCATGGGTCGAGAGGAAAAATGATTACCTTACCAGTCTAATCTTTTTTTCTTATTCGGCCGCTCCTTAAATTCTTCGTCATATTTACCTTTGCCCTGAAGGGATCGAATAGCTTCCAATTGTTGGCGCAATTTGGACTCGGATTTTACGGCCTCCATATTGTCGCGAATCGCTTGCACCTCTTCGTAAAGTTTTTCCATTTCCTCCGGGGTTTCCACCCCGGGCAATTCGTTTGTCTTAATGCCCATTTGATGCAGGTCGCTGGGTGAAAATATGTCTTTATAGGTGCTCCCGTCCGGATTAAGGGTTTTGGCGGTGACAAAAATGATCAGGTTGCGACGGTCCTCGCTATCGCTCCGACTGCGGAAAAGTTTGCCCAGCCCGGGGATTTCACCCAGCAGGGGAACTCGGGTATTGCTGTTTTGCACCGTTTTTTCGATCAACCCGCCGATGGCTAAAGTAAAGCCGTCCTTGATCGTAATGGTGCTTTCCGTCTTGCGCGTTGTGATGATGGGGATTTCCGCCCCGGCGGCGCCGCCAAAATTAACCGTGCCGGCCCGGCTGCTAACCTCAGGCTTGATGTTCAGGTTGATAAAGCCTGCGCTGTTCACCTGCGGGGTTACTTGCAGGATGATGCCGATGGCTTTGAAGGTGAACCCGCTGACCTCGAAGGAACCACGCTCATCGTTGTAGGTATAATCGGGAATGGGAAACTCCTCACCGATGTTGATCATGGCCGGCGTATTGTTGAGCGTCACCACGGTGGGGTTGGAAACCAGTTCAGTATCGCTCAGTGACTGCAGGGCGCTGAGCACTATATTGAAGGCGGGGGCCGAGAATACGGCTGTATCGATACGGCCCTGGCTGGCGCTGTTAAGCACAGAAGCGGCCCGGCCGAGGACATTGTTGGTGCTGGTGTTGGTAGAGTTGTTGTTGGTAATGCCAGTGCTGCTGGTGGGCAGCCCGGGTACCGGAATAGTCGATGAGAAATTGGTCGAATTGGCCGAAATGCCATCTGTCGTGACCGTATTGGAATTATCGTTGTTGTCAGATGAGGACTGGTTAATATCACGATTGTAGTCGCGCTTGAAAGGACCCCCGGTGAGCTGGTAGGAATTGAGGGAGGACCAGTTCACGCCCAGGTTGACAGTGTCCCGGTTGGTCACCTCGACAAACTTCGTTTCAATCATCACCTGTGCGGTGGGCCGGTCCAGCCGCTCGATGATTTCCTGGATATTGTTCATCCGGGTGGGCCGTTCTGTAATGACGAGGGCGTTGCTGCGGGCGTCCACCTGTACCCGGCCTCCTTCTCCGATGAGCGGGGCGACCGAAGACTGGATCTCGGCCGCGGAGGCAAAATTGACGATGAATACACGTGTGTCTGGCGTCTCCTGCTCCAAATCGAGATTGCTGCGGATCTTGATGATGTTGCGGTCCTCCACGAAGCTGAAGCCCAATGGCTCCAACACAACCTCGAAAACCTGTTTCCAGGTGACATTGCGGAGTTTGAGGGTCGTGCTGCCCACCAAGGTGTCGGGAATGACCACGTTGAGATCGTAAAGATCGGCTACATTACTGATAATGACGCGCACTTCCTCATCGGGAAAATCCACAGAGATGGTTTCCTCGTCCATGGTCAGTTCGGCCTCTCTCTCCTCCACCGTGGGAGCGGTGTAGTCCACCTCGCTGGCCACAGGGGGTGGGACAAAATTCATCTCGGGAGAACTTTGTGCCGCCTGGGGCTGGGTAATGACCACTGCTTCGCTCTGTTGAGGCGATTGTGGAGCCGGCGCGACAATTTCTATTTCATCGGCGCCCAAGGACTCTGGCTCTTCGACCTCGGGCGGCTCCTGTCCCCAAGCCACAGTGGCAGAGAGTAGAAGTATTAGGGGAATATTACGTGTCGGGCGAATCATAGTTCGTGCCTTTTTTAGTGGTTAAATTGATTTATATATCAAATAGTCAAGAGTTGGATTTTCGATTTATCTACGGTATAATTAATTGCTATCGCGATCCAGTGTCATGCTGCTTTTGGAGCTGATGATTTTGAAAGATCTGGTGATTTCCGCATCATTGAGTGTAAGAGTATAATCGTTGGGGGTGATGGAGGTGACAATGATCTTGTAATCCTTCCCCCGTACCTTCGCCGGGATGGAGTCTCCCACCGTGAGCCGGCCGCCATTGGCAAAGAGGAGAAGGCTTCGTCTGCTGGTGACCAGACTGCCCTTGGGGTTAAGCCGGTCGGCCACTGATTTGAGGATCGTCGCATCGGGAATAGCGGATGGAGGACGGCGCGGCGGTGGGGCGACCCCGGGGGTCACTGGGACGGGAACGTCGTCGGCCTGCGCTTCCACCGGCTCCACCGGTATCACCTTGATGGCAAAGGGGCTGTCCACCGATTCCAATCTGGCATTGAATTCGGGGTTTTCCGCGCGCAGGATGCCCTCTGCATCCTCTAAGGTATCCGTTCTTACATTGTTACTCAAAACCCGCCGTGTTTTATCATCCTGGGCTTCAAGGTGGATAGGCACCAGGGCCATCAATAAATAACAGCCGAATACGCAAATAAGCGGAACACTCCCAATCTTCTTATATGATATGTGATCCATATTACTTCTTCCCCAGGATGTCCATTTTCAGGCTGACTTGAACGCTGTCCATATCCGGGCCCTGCACATTGCCGCAGGAAAAACCCTCGATTCTGGTAAAATAGTTGCCGTGTTCCAATTGGTTGAGGAAATCGAGCACCTGATTGAAAGTGCCCGACACGCCGACAGAAAACTCGATCGGTGAATAAAGGCTCAGGTTGGGTTTGCCCGGGAGGGGGCTGGCCGGCGGAAGAGTATCCGACTGGGAAAGCAGGTTCATGGCAATCCCGGTATCCTCCTCCAATCCATAAAAATACTGCTGGTTGATGGCCTTGTCTTCACGCACCATCAAACGGGTTTGGATCTCGTCGCCGTAGGCTGAAATTTTTTCCATATGCTCGGCAAAGGATGTCGATTGCCTATTATTAAAATCAATGGCCTTCCATTGCTCCTCGATCGTCACGAGTTCGCCTTCCAGTTCGGGCACCTTTCCCTTGCGCAAGAAAATTCCAACGGCCAGAATCAATATAACCAACCCGCCACCCACGGCAATTGGGTACTGCTTGATTTTCGCTATGATAAATTGAGTATTCATTTATTTTCCGCCGGCACCAGTTCAACCCGTATGGAGCAATTGAACAGACCAAGATTTTCGTCCCGCTCAAGAGATTGCAATTCCACCTTATAGACGTATTCGTTGATTATTTCCAGATTCTTTATGGTTTCCACATACTCGGTCACCAATTGGGTAACAGCGGCTGGTGATCCATTGACTGTGCATTGCAGACTGACAAGTTTGCCGGGGGCGGTCTTGCGGTTGCCCAGATTAATTATCTGGGAGTTATAACTGACGCTTTGCATGAGCATCTCCTCTGGCTTGATCTCGGCTAATGCCAGCAGGAATCCCGAAGGTTTGGCCAACACCTTGGTAAAAGCCGCCAATTCTGTAACTTCCTTGGAACTGTTGGCAAACTGCCCGCTCAACTTCAAATTATTGTTGTTGGCGCCGGTGTTTTCACTAATTTTTGTCTCAATCTCCTTGATATCTCGCCCTACCGCAAAGGCTGAAAATTCGTTTTTAAGGAAGAGCATCAGCAAAACGGCTGCCACCAGGACAATGCCCCAGTTGACGATAAAATCGGTCCTGATGGCTTTAATGTCCGGCAATGTCTCGACATTGCGGAAATTGGGGTGCCAGGCCGGCTGAACAATTTTTTTAGGCTTTCTAAGTGCCATTCTCCGCCTTGTCGTAGTTTCCCATCAGGCTGAACAACCCAAGCCACCGGCTATCCAGGGTTTCCAGTTGAACGCTCTCGTCAGTGGTCAAACCCAGATGTTTGAGCCAACCAGGATAATCCAGATGCAACATTTCCACGGCCAGGGCGCGTGACAATGTGGTATGCATCCAGTTAAAGTTTTTGGGTAGCAGGGTGAGGAATATCTGCCCTATGGTCTGCCCTGTTTGCACCTCGTAGAATCCGGTTGAGGCTTGCAGTTCCTTGAGCATTTTCTTGAGCAACACCGGCCCCATCTCCGTAAAATCGAAGGTATTGGAGTAGAACAGTTTTTTGGCCGACTCCTCATCCTTGAGGCCCAATTCGTTTTTGATGCTCGGGAACATGCTGGTCAACCCATAGGGGATGGGTCGGGCGATATCGATCTGACTCTTGCTGATAATAAATATATTGGAATTATCAGGTGTGATTTCCAAAACCAGGGTGGGAAACTGGATTTTCTTCCATTCCAAATAGTTTTTTAACCCGCCCAGACCGCTCAGGGAACCTATCTCCAAAGTATCCGGGTAAATGCCCCACTCCACCACGCGCTCCTGTATTTGGGCCAACTCCTCCAGCCCCGCCCCGCAAAAAACCAGCTCCTTCTGGGCCTGCAAATTCTTCTCCGCATCGAACTCCGTCCCATCAATGGCGTTGACCACTGCAACCCCGCTCTTGGTCGAATCGATCCGAAACTGCTTGGTCAGCAATTCGACCAGGTAAGCCGGATCCTTGGCCTTGGCTGGAGACTCCAGAGTTGTCCGGCGGATGAAACGCGTCTTCGGGTAAATCGAGCAACGCCCCGTTAAATAACCGCGTGCCTTGACTTCCGCCAACCCCTGGATGAATTCCTGAATTTCCTCCAACTCGACATCCACCGGGCACTCCTGCAAGCTTTCGATATTAAAAGGGGCATTTAAACTGGAGGTGACGGCGGCAAGAATGGAAAATTCGCTGACCTCTATAAAAATCCC
>JAJFLT010000289.1 GCA_021772555.1 Opitutales bacterium
GCTGTAAGGGGCGATCACCTCTTCACACACCTGCAGCGCTATTTTGGCAAATGGCACAAGTCCTACTTCGCTCATGCTTACACAACCTAACACTTTTTCTCATTTGTACAAGAGCTTTTCAACAAAGCCAACCTATCTCAAGTCAATTCTTCTCCAGAAGTTTGCTCAAATGGGCCTTCCCTTCCTCAATACCAGCAAAAACACCGTCCAACTGCGCTTCGTAACAAGCATTGAGGAGTGCTTTGAAGCGGGGTCCGGGGGATAGGCCCAATTCAATCAAATGCCTTCCCATGACAATTGGCTTGGGCACATTCTCTTTCACGGCCAAGACCTGGGACCGGGCCAACAGCCAATCCAGGGAGGCGGTATCGGGTTCCGGTAACGGTGGTCTGCCTAGCATATCCGCCCGAGCTACCCGCGCCAGGCGATCGATTCGTTTTACGGATCGCGCCAGTCTGCGCACGGCGGAGTCTCCCGCCCTCGCTTTGAATAGCTCCATCGGCCGCATGTGGGCCCTCACCAGAGGGGCTACTTCTTCAATCAGATCTTTTTGCCGGGTCAACCGGGAGAGAAAACGAATCGCCACGCCCTCGCCTTCCACATCATGGCCCGGTGACCGGATGCGACCATCATCCCCCGACACCGTGGTAGCCGGTTTGCCCAAATCGTGGCAGAGGACGGCCAACCCAACCACCAGGTCTTCCCATTCATCTCCGGTTCTCTCCCTGGCAAAGGCGTCCAGGCAATGCAAGGTATGCGTCCAGACATCTCCTTCGGGATGCCAGAGCGGGTCTTGCGGACATCCATCGAGCGCCTCCAGTTCCGGAAAGTAGGCCAGCCACCCGCATTCTTTTAAAAACTTGAGCCCTGTAGACGGCTTCTTTCCCTTCAAAATCAATTTTTTCCATTCCTCGAAAACCCGCTCAGCGGATAGGCCCTCCATCCCGATCTGGCGGCAAAGCTCTATCGTTTCCGTGGAAACACGCAATTCGTAGCGGGCCGCCAATTGCATCGCCCGCATCACGCGCAAGGGATCTTCGGAAAATTTTTCTCCGACATGCTTCAATTTTCCCTTTTCCAGATCCGCCCGGCCATTAAATGGATCGATGATTTCACATTGAAGAAGATCCCAGGAAATGGCGTTGATGGTGAAATCACGACGGGAGGCGGCCTCGCGCATGGAAAGATCGGGAACCTCCTCAATAGCGAACCCACGGTGCCCGGCGCCACTTTTAGATTCCCGGCGAGGCAGTGATACATCCACCGGAAAGCCCCTGATTTTAAAAACACCGAAGGCTTTACCCACCCAATCCAGGGAAAATTCCTTCGCAATCACATTTTTGAGGCGATCGGCAGGCAAACCGAAAACCTCGATATCAGCATCGACCACCGGAACACCCAAAAGAGCGTCGCGCACACAGCCGCCTACCAAAAAGGCCCGCCCTCCCGCTTCTGCCGTCAAATAAATGATTTTTCGGCACACGACATCCAGCTCCTCCGGCAGAGGATGCAGTCTTTCAGGTATTGGCATGACGAAACCGGTTCAATCTCGCTCGGGAAAAAAAGTTTCCTCAAGCATAAGGGCGAGGCAATGATATACAGGTAGATGGTACTCCTGCACCAGGTAAACCTCAGTTTCGGGAACCCGGATGCAATGATCCGCATCATCTTTGATGGCCCCTCCATTTTGGCCGGTTAAACCAATTACCGACATGCCTTTGCCTCGTGCGACTTCCGCCGCCTTTAAAATGTTCGCTGAATTTCCAGAGGTGCTGATGCAGAGGAGAGCATCCCCTTCGTTTCCCAACCCCCAAACCAGTTGGGCGAATCCGTAAAGTGGGTCGCAATCGTTGGCAAAAGCAGTCAATAAACTGTCGAAAGCGGGCAGAGGTATGACCGGCAGCGCGCCCTGCAATCGACCGGCCAACTCCGTGCCCAAGCGGCGGTGCCATTCCTCATCCAGAGGCCGGGCCCGGGCGAAGCCTTTGAGCAATTCGGCGGAAATGTGAGCGCAATCGGCAGCGCTCCCTCCGTTCCCGCAAACGAGCAACTTGCCACCATCGGCAAAGACGGCGCTGAGGGTATCGTGCGCGGCCTCTATATCTCCCCGGCAGACATCAAGAGCAGGATAGCGTTTGATTAAGGATTGCAGACGGTGGCTCATTTTTTTAAACAGGCATAATAAAGAGGATTCGACTGCCGGGAACAACAAAATTAATGCGCCATAGTAACGCAAAAAGCGGATTACCCGAACACTTTACAAAATCGCAAAGTCTTGACCTTGTGGCGGAAATGAACCTATTTTAATTCGACTTCATAGATTGGTGAATTAATTGAAGAATCATCTTCCAGCCGAATTTTTGAATATTCTAAATTAAGATAATATTATCTGTCATGGGAAAAATCCTCCTAATCGATGACGATCCGGCAATGTGTGAAATGCTGAAAATGGCACTCGAAAGTGAGGGCCATGAAGTTGTCGTGACTAATAACGGAGAGGAGGCCGTGGCGCATTATTGCGAAGAGCCTGCCGACCTCATCATTACGGACATTTTTATGCCCCTAAAGGACGGTATTGAGATCATTCTGGAATTGCAGGGCCGTTTTTCGAATTTGAAAATAATCGTTATGTCCGGAGGAGGCACAGCGGGTATCGGTACGGATGATGTGTTCGTAGCAGCCAAGGAATTCGGGGCTGATTATACCTTTAAGAAACCTTTCAAAATCGACGATATGATGAAAGCGGTGCGAAATTTGCTAAATTGACCCAAGAGAGGGGCTTACATTTTTTCTTGCCATATCATCTAAAATCTACTAAATAAAGCGTTCTAAGATAAAAAAACTAC
>JAJFLT010000290.1 GCA_021772555.1 Opitutales bacterium
CTCGACCGGCGGGATGACCAACAAAAGGTTCGGACGGATTGGCGACTCTCCCTTGATCGGTGCCGGCTCTTATGCCAACAACAGGACCTGCGCTGTTTCCGCAACCGGGCATGGCGAATATTTTATCCGCCTGGTGGTAACCCATGATATTTCCGCCTTAATGGAATACAAGGGCCTCTCCTTGGAGGAAGCCGCCCGGCAGGTAATCATGGAAAAACTGACTGCCCTGGGCGGAACCGGCGGGATCGTCGCCATCGACAAGGATGGCAACTTGGCAATGCCTTTCAATACCCAAGGCATGTACCGCGGATGGGTCGGCAAAGACGGAAAGATAACGGTCAAAATATACAGGGATGAATGACCTCCCGATGCTTTGCCCAAAATAATCAGATAAATATAAAGTGTTATGACATGGATTCGGACAATCGACCACGATAAGGCCACGGGTCGGCTCAATTCGCTCTACGACCAGGTAAAAACTCCGGGCGGGCACATCGACAACATACTTAAATCCCACAGCCTGCGGCCTCGCACCTTGCAAGCCCATCTCGCCCTTTACAAAGCAACCATGCACAGCCTGCCTAACTCGCTTTCCCCTAGGGAGAGAGAACTGGTGGGCGTTTGCGTTTCCCGATTGAACGGATGCGACTACTGCGTGGAGCACCATCGAACCGGTTTGGCCCGCCATGTAGGGAACGAATCTCTGGCCAGGGCCTTGGCCGAGGCGGTAATCGGGGAGTCTTCCCAGGCTTCCTTAACGGAACGGGAAAAAGCCCTCGCCACCTACGCCTCGAAACTGACCCTTACTCCCGGACTGATGGCGGAAAATGATATCGAGGCATTGCGCAAGGCCGGGCTGGACGATGCGGGCATCCTCGATCTCAACCAAATTGTGGCCTATTTTTCCTATGCCAACCGGACGGTGCTCGGGCTTGGAGTCTCCCAGCAGGGTGAACCATTGGGATTACACCCCGATGAAGGAGAAAAAGGTTTTAAACACGCATAAGGCGACTGGCCCGGAAATAGAAGAATGCCGCTGGATACTATTTTTAACCAATCAATTTCTTGACAGCTACGATAAGATCGCTGACCTCGAAGGGCTTGAAAAATGTGTGCTTGACCCCGAGAAGCCGGACAGTATCGAGGTATTCTTTGGGGCCAATGCTGCCACCACCGGAAATAGCGATTATTTTTATCCCTGGGTAATCCCTTTTTAATTCTATGATCGTTTCGATTCCTTCTTTTTCAGGCATTATGATATCGGTAACCACCAAATCAGTTGGATTTGCCCGATATTTGCTGAGGGCTTCCAGACCGTTGGTGGCAAGTTCAACCTCAAACCCGTCGTCGCTGAGCATGCATTGAAGCATCTCCCGAAAGCCAGGATCGTCATCAACCACCAAAATTCGTCCCTTGGTCGGCCTTGCCATGTTAATATAGTCTCGTTCTAAAAACCTGTTTCTTAATTCAAAAAATAGCGAATGCCTCCAAATTTTTCAAATATTTATTTGTCCGATGTCGAATTTGTGATCTTCGATGTGGATAATGTTATCATCGATACTGTTGGTGCAGCTCAAAAGGCCCAGCTGGCTCTGGGAGAAGCGTTAAAGAATTTCATGGACCCGCAATCGGCGCGCCGGGTAAAGAGTCAGTTCATATCGAATTATAACACCTTAGCCGCGCAGGCCAACGCCGGAGTAGGAGTGG
This sequence comes from Opitutales bacterium, assembly GCA_021772555.1. Lineage (GTDB taxonomy): Bacteria > Verrucomicrobiota > Verrucomicrobiia > Opitutales > UBA2987 > JAJFLU01. The sequence goes on from JAJFLT010000290.1 coordinate 1,708, forward strand.
TCGTAGAAAAATTTGAATCCCTCCTGCAATGCATCGAAACCTGGCAACGAGGTGTATTGCACGATGGCTGGGAATTGAAACTGTGGTCTCGGGAAGTTCTTCTGGCCATCGCTCTGGAACAAGAAGACCTCCCTGTGACGAAAGAGTGGATCGACGGTTGTCTGCAACCGTATTGGGCCGCTTTGACCCGTGAGTCCCGCATCAGGGCGGATGCAATCGATGCCGTCCGGCGTTGCCGCCAAGCGGGCATTGCCATACATTTGGCCACGGCCAGTGACGGATTTCTCGATTTCAACGAAACCGAGCAGACTTTTATTTATCACCCACCAACCGCCGTCCAGCGCAAACTCGATCGATTGAAAATTCTCCAAAAACTTGACCTCGAAGACTCGGACGTGAGCGTCGGAGACCCTATCGGGAAACCGGATGAGCGGTTCTTCCGCCAAGTCTTGCTTGATTTTGAACATAAACTGGGTCGTAACATTGATTTAGGGCGAACGATGGCCGTCGGAGACAATGTCAGTGATGATGTCCTGCCGCTTTTAAGTTTGGGCGCGGCTCGCGGCGCATGGCTCGCCATTCATAACGACTTGAGCGGAGGACCGAGGCTGTTGGAAAAAAATCCCCGCGTCGGAGTGGTCAAATCATTGTCGGATTTGGATAATATTCCCTGGCCAGCCTCATAGTCCGAGTTGGGCGGACGGAAGGAGCATTACAGTGTGACTTTTTCAATTCACTTTTTCGGGGAAAATTGCCTTAATTGCCTTAATTCATCTCCAAAACATAAACCGGAAGTAGAAAGATTTTATGAAACGCAAATTTTTAATTGATACCGATACCGCATCGGACGACGCAGTGGCCTTGTTGATGGCCCTGCGCCACCCGGATGTGGAGGTAGCCGCCATAACGGTTGTGAGTGGCAATGTCCCATTGGCCCAAGGAGTGACCAACGCTCTCGTAACAGCTGAATTGTGCGGCTCCGATGTTTCCGTATTTGCCGGCGCCGACAAACCTTTATTTCGTGAGGCCGAATACGCGGAATGGTTCCATGGTTCGGACGGCATGGGCGATCAATTTTATCCTGCCCCCCAGCGACAGCCTGAAGAAAAACATGCCGTCGAAGCCATAATCGATACCTTGACCACTGAAACGGATCTGGAAGTGGTCACCCTGGGTCCGTTAACTAACCTTGCCCTGGCCCTGCAAAGGGAACCTTCAATCGCAGCAAAGGTTAAAAAATGCTATATTATGGGAGGCGCGCCCTGCACGGTGGGAAACGTGACCCCGGCGGCCGAATTCAATATCTGGGTTGATCCGGAAGCGGCCCAAATTGTTTTTCGGTCCGGGCTGCCCATTGAGATGGTCGGCTGGCATCTATGTCGGGGAGAGGCCAATCTGAGGCCGGACGACATCGATCTGGTACGCAGCTTCGACACACCATACGCCCATTTCACAATCGACTGCAATCGCACGGCGCAGGAAGCCAACCGTATCCAATCGGGAGAAATCGGCATTCCCCTCCCCGATCCCACCACCATGGCCATCGCCCTCGATCCCTCCATCTGCACCGAACGCAGCAATCATCGAGTGGAAATCGAAACCAAAGGTGAATTCACACGCGGCATGACTGTGGTGGACGAGTTGAATGTCGCCCACGACGAGCGCAATTGTGACCTTTGGCGCCCCAACGGATACAACATCCCCAAGGCCTCCATCTGCTGGAAATTCGATGTAGAAAAATGGAAAGCGCTTCTCTACAGCCTGCTCCAGTAGCCTCCTTTAGCTAAAACCTACCACAAATTCGAAGATGACGATGCAGCGAGCCATTATGTGTTATGAGCAAGGCATGTCGAGACGTTCCGGGCTGGAAGCCCTGGCGTCCCGACGGAACGCCGCTCAAACTCATAATAGCCTCTGTCCGAAGGATTTGTGCGGCACGGTAGCACCTGCGGCATCAGCTCGCGCTCGAAGGGCTCCCGGCCCGTCTGGCATCTGCCACCGTGGCGCTACAAACATCATTCATCTGCGATATTGAGATAGGTTCTAATATGATCAAGAAACTCGATCATATCAACATCGTCGTCAGCCGGATTGAGGACGCGGTGGCGTTCTTTTCGCTGCTCGGTTTTGAATCGACCACCCCGGCGGGACTTTCCGGGGAATGGATTTCCTCCATTGTCGGGCTCGATCAGGTTCAGGCACGCTATGTGGTGCTCTCCCTACCCGGTTCTAAAACCAATATCGAACTGATAGAATACCAGCGCCCTCCATCCGGAAAAGACCCAGACTTGGGAGTCTCCAACCAGATTGGATTCCGTCACATCGCCTTCGAAGTCAAGGACATCGAAGCCGAATATGCACGCCTAAAATCCAATGGGGTAAGGTTTTTGAGCGAAATAAAAGTTTATCCGAAAACCGGCAAAAAACTGGCTTATTTTTACGGGCCGGAGGGCATTTTGCTGGAACTGGCGGAGAATCCCGAATAACGGGCAAAAGAATCTTCAATCCATCAACCGGGCCGGGGTAGCCTTGATTAATCTAATAGAAGCGGATATCTCATTTCTAATTGCCTGATATTACAGGATTTGCTCAATCCAGAAAGTCAGTAAATTGCTTTACAATCGGGAAATTTTGTATGAATATTAATACACTTTTTAGGATATCGAATAAATCCGCCGATAATATATCTTTGAATAAAGGCATTACTAAAGATATTGAAAAAGATGAATGATTTACGTTATTATCCGAGTTATAATATTGCTCAGGCTGCCAGATATCTCGAAATCAAACCTACGACTTTGAGGTCTTGGTTCATTGGCAGAACTTACAAAACTAACAGTGGAATCAAGAACTTTGAGCCTCCACTGGAATTAACAGATCCCAGCTCCCAATATATCTCCTTCATTAATTTAGTAGAAGCGTATGTTTTGAATACGATTAGAAAAACGACTAAAAGACCACTGAGGGAAGTAAAGGAAGCGATCGCCTATTTACAAAAGGAATACCCAGGTAAAAAATTTTTACTTGCATATCATGAACTATATTTCGATGGAGTAGGAATTTATGCGATGATTGACCAATTATTGACATCGCTTAATGAGCACGGGCAAATTCATGATAAAGAAATTGTTAAGCGATACCTAAAACGAATAAATTTTGATACTGATGGATACGCCAATCAGCTTTTCCCTGTGACACTGGATAAAAACATAGAAAAAGAAAAACTTATCGTTATCGATCCTTATATTTCGTTTGGAAATCCTGTCCTTCTCAATTTAGGAGTAAAAGTTGAGATTATTGCAGAGAGAATACGTCAGGGAGCATCTATAGATTATCTAGCTCGGGATTATGGTGCTAAAAAAGAAGAAATCGAAGTCGCAATCTCTTGGTTCAATCAACATTCCACCGCGGCATAGAAAAAAAAGCTTTTTCTTTGACCGTAATTTCGGTGGAAAAACCTTAGCTGTAAAGTTGAAAAAACTTGGGTTGAATATAATAACTCATGATGAAAAATTTAATCAAAGAACCCGTGATGAAGATTGGATTAAGGTGGTTAGTGAAAAGCGATGGTTGATAATAACCTGCGATAAAGCATTATTGAAAAATAATTCTCAATTCACTCAAATCTCAAATGCAAAAACGGCCACTTTCATAATTGATAAATTTAATAGTTGCACATTAAATGATGGCTTTAAATTTTTTGTAAAAATTCTACCTAAATTGTACGATCAACTAGATAAATATGGGGCACAGGGTATTTATACTGTGAACAAAGTTGGCAAAACATTTAAGGTGGACGAGAAAGCTAAAAGAGATTACTTCCAACGTAAAAGGCGTGGAGGTCCTTAATAAATAATGAAATCCAATAATATGCCCCTCGGTGGAGCAATGAATTAAGAAATCAACCGGGCCGGGGTGGCCCGGATCACGATGACGGCTCCGGCTACGGTCAACAAGCTGGCGATGTAAAATTCAGGCGTGGGAATTTCGTGCAAAATTTTCGCCCCCAGGAGGCCGGCAAATATGAATTGGCCCAAATTGAAAATCGCCACCACCTGACCCCTCAGGATTCTGAGCGCATAGTTGATTATGCCATGCCCAAAAACGGTTGGAACCAGGCCCAGACAGAGAATATAGGCAATTTCTTCCCACGGATTGGCGCCGATTGGATAAGGTTTCACCAACCCCGCCGCGATCCCCGCCGCGGCGAAAACCAAACATATTAACCCGCCAAGCAGGAAAACGGGCACAATATAAAGGTAAACGGAAGCAAAGTCGCGGTTCACCCGTCCCAGGGCCATGTAAAGAGCCAGCAACACCATAGACCCAAAACTGAGAGCGTCACCCAAAGCGTATTGAGGGTTGAAGCGGTAGTCGGCGGCTCCCAGGAGGACAACCCCGAAGATGGAAAGCAGGGTGCCCAGGATTTCCCTTCTGTTGATGAGCTCGCGCAAGAGGAACCACATCAGAAATGGCATCACGATGGGAACCATCATGACGATGAGGGTGGAATTAGCGGCAGGGGTAAAGCGCGCGCCGATCATCCAGGTTATAAAGTGGATGCCCAAAAAAAAAGCTGGCCACACAATCCGCCTTAGATCCTTCAACACAAATGCACCGGGATTTTTGCCCCTGGCCCGGAAAAACCACGGCAGCAGGACAATTCCCGCCACCAACAGACGATAGGCGGAGAGTAAAACCGGGTCAGTTTGGCTCAACTTTAAAAATATGACGGAGGTAGATCCGGCAAATACTCCGAATAAAACTATGATGTATGGCAAAAACATAGAGACTTCGCCGACAACATAACCGTCCGGCGAAACGAAAAGGCAAGCCTGGACTCCTGGAACTAACGGAAACGACAGTCCTAATGCCGCTTTTTCTTGGCTAGTTTCTGGGCCAGCGAGAAGCGCACGATAGTTTCGAGTTTTTCTACTTCGGCCGGATCGACTTTTTGCGCCCTTGCTTCGGCCAGCGCTTTTTCAGCTCTTTCCTGGGCTTCTTCCACTGCCGTCAGGTCGATTTCCGCAATATCGATGGCTCCCTCGGCCAAAACGGAAACTTTGTCCCCCAAAACCTGGGCAAACCCTTTGTCCACAGCCAGCATGGTTTTCTGACCGTCTTTGGTCACGGCCAACTCGCCGGGTTTAAGCATCGTCAGGATGGGCACATGGCCGGGTAGGATGCCCGCCTCTCCCACCACCGTGGGAAGCACCACGGAGTCAACCGTATCACTGTAAATCGTCTCTTCGGGCGTTACGATTTCAAGAGTTAAAGGCATTTTAATATTTTGCTTACCACTGTGAAAATGAATTCGCCCACTTAATTTAGGCCCCAATGGCCTCGTCGATGCCACCTTTCATATAAAAGTCGTTCTCGTTGACGTTATCGAGTTCGCCGTCGAGAATCATCTTAAAACCGCGCACGGTTTCTGTAATGGACACGATTTTGCCGGCCACTCCGGTGAAGACCTCGGCCACGGTAAAGGGCTGGGAAAGGAATTTCTGGATTTTCCGGGCCCGAAATACCACCTGCCGGTCTTCCGGTGAAAGTTCATCAATACCCAGAATAGCGATGAT
>JAJFLT010000030.1 GCA_021772555.1 Opitutales bacterium
CCCAAGATCTTCTGGCTTTATCCCAAAAAACTCCTCTACCCTCTTATTGTCCGTAATCAACACCTTGTAGTGCTTGCGGATCATCGACATTGAAGTTGCACATTGATAACAGACTTCCCCGACTGGCTCCACCCTGCTCAAATTGCTTATAAAGGTATGTCGCATGATGTCATTTTCCCTGGCTTTCACTTCGGGAAGGACTGCAAATTTTACATCATGGAATTTCCGTTTCAAGTTGGTAGGAAACATGGGGTATTTCTTAGGATCAGATTGAAAAAGCTTTATCCACTCCATAAGATTGTCTTGGATTTTAATTTCTCTAGTTCTTCGACCGGTTTTTTCAATCTCCTCTGAAACTATAATTTTCCGTTCGATCATATCCACAAAGTTCCACCCAAATTCTGGATTATTCCAAAAAGGCTTCATCTCAGCCTCTGGCCTCATACCGGTGAAGAAACCCCATACAAACCACGTGGCACAATCTTCCTCAATAGCTTTTTTAATTAAGGCTTTTACTTCCTCCAAATTACAAATCAGTGGCTTGCTGCGTTTCTGTTTTGGTCGGTCAATATAGTTTAGTGGGTTTGCTTCCAATGGAGGATGCTCAAGTTTGGAAATGTCTTTGGCATCATTCGCAAGCCATCCGAAAAAATGGCTGAGCACTTTGTAACGGTGGAAGTAATGATTTTTAACTTCGAGGTAGATTTTCCATTCCTGCCAGGCAACTTCAGATGGCTTTCGAGTTCCAAAAATATCTTTCACATCATCAAGGTAATACTTTATTTCCTCGACAGTTTTTTGGCTTCTTCTCGCAGTTTTCCTTTCGATAAAATTATCGATATATTCTGATAAATTAAGCTCAAAAGCATTCTCTAGGTAATGCGCAACAAACCATTCTACGGCATCTATTAGGCTCTTTCCCTGTGCATCGGTATTATTTGTTGTGGAAAGAATATGCACGGCTCTTTCAGCATCTTTAAATATGTCTTGGGTAATGCTTCCGCCGTGATACTTCCGAATCAGTCTCATCCTGTCCGTTTCGGCATCATCGAGGGACGAGTGCTTCTTCATGTAGCGTTTACCGTCGGGCGGTGTGCATGAAATAAGCCAATAAGGATTACCGGATGGATAAAAACACTTTTGTATTTTAGGATCAAGTGCTCTCATTGAAAACAATCATACCTAAACAAAACAGGTATTCAAGAAAAATTGTTCCTTTATTGTTCCCTATCAAGAATGAAATTTTAAGAAATTTCATTTTAAATTATAAAACTTCTTGGTTTATAAGAAGTTATATTGGTCGGGCTGACAGGATTCGAACCTGCGACCCCTTGCACCCCATGCAAGTGCGCTACCAGACTGCGCCACAGCCCGAATTCCCTCCGCTCAGTCGCCAAGGGAAAAGGATAGAGAAATGAATGCTATGCCGACAGGGGTCAAGAGAAACTTGGTGGTGTCTTTTTGAAAACACGGCCTGGGGTCTATGATACCGGCCAGAGGAAGGTTCCCTGTTTCTGGAGGTGCACCAACTGCTCGAAGATTTGTGATTATTATCGCTCCAGTCCTTCGATGGTATAGAAGGAGTTGAGGGGGGTGCAGATAACATCTGGCCGCCGTGACAGGGCGACGGTCGCCTGGGCTTCCTTGCCCTGGACTTTAGTCCCCTCTCTCAAGGCCACCGCGAGTGTGCTTTCCTCGTTGTAAACATCGAGCCCAACGCCTCCTAAATGGTTTTCTTGCAGTAATTCGAGGAGCACACCGGAGGGGGATAATTCCCCACGGGAAATGTTGATAAAAATGGCTCCTGTCGGCGCATGGGCCAGTCGATGGCAGGAAAAATAGCCCCGATTTTCCATCGTTAAATTCATGCAGCAAACAATGATGTCAGCCTGGGACATGGCTTCATCGATGGGCAAATAGGTTACTGCGGGGTGTTTTTTTACGATATCGACTCCGATTACTTTCATGCCCAAACCTTCGCCGATGCGGACGACTTCGTGTCCGATATTGCCGACGCCGACAACGACCAAGGTTTTGCCCCGGGTTTCCGCGCCAGTCAAACCGTCACGATGAAAGGAGTGGAATTGTTTCTGTTGCCGGGGCAGTTTTCGGAGCAAAGCCATCCAGAGGAGCATGGCTTGCTCGGCCACGGCGCGGTTGCAATAGAGGGGCAGGTAGCCGGATGGCACTTCGCGCCCGCATTTTCTCCAATAATCCTTGATGTGATCGAAGCCGGTGCTGCGGGTGAGTATTCCTTTCAACTCACCGCCCCACGAAGGCGGGATTTCCGATTGGGTGCGCAGACTGATGACCGGCGCGGGAAGCGCTTCTGAATCCTTGTGATATTCCTGGATCGTTTTATCGGTGAAAACCGCCGGAATATAGGAGGGCAAGTAGTGGGCCAAACGCTCCGCCTCCTCTGCGAATGCTTCGTAAAAAATAACCTTCATGGCGAAATGTTGTCCGCTCAAGGGGTGAATGAATCAGGAATTAACGAAGACTTCGTTCAATTGCTGGGTGACGCGTATGAAGGTGGTTCTTTTGGGCAGCTCCTTGAGATTGCGTGCCCCCACATAGGTGCAGCTGGAGCGCAGTCCGCCGAGGATTTCCCGAAAGGTGTCGCAGGCATCGCCGCGATAGGGAACGCTCACGGTGCGGCCTTCGCTGGCCCTATAGTCCGCCACTTCGCCGACGTATTTTTTCATCGCCGTGTCGCTCGACATACCATAAAATACCATTTGCTTTTGACCGTTGCTTTCGACGATTTCCCCCTCGCATTGTTCGTGCCCAGCGAGCATTCCGCCAAGCATGACAAAGTCCGCCCCCGCGCCGAAGGCCTTGGATAAATCTCCGGGGATGGCGCATCCGCCATCGCCAATGAGGTGGCCGCCGAGGCCGTGGGCGGCATCCGCGCATTCGATAATGGCGGACAGTTGCGGGTAGCCGACGCCGGTCATTTTGCGGGTTGTGCAGACCGATCCAGGGCCGATGCCGGCCTTGACGATATCCGCTCCGCTGAGGATGAGTTCTTCGACCATTTCCCCGGTCACGACATTGCCCGCGATGATGGTTGTATTGGGAAAGGTGTCGCGGGCTTTGCAGACAAAATCGACAAAAGCCTCCGTGTAGCCATTGGCCACATCAATGCAAATGCCGATGATATTTTGCAGTTCCTCGCGCCCCAGGGCCTCTTTCAACTTGGCATAATCGTCATCGGTGATACCGGTGCTGATGAAGGTGTAGGGGAGAGTTTCCGGGTTTTTGGTGAAGAATTCCGCCAAATCTTCCACCTTGTAATATTTGTGCAGGGCAACCAGCGCATCGAAGGTGCTGAGTGATTTGGCCATGGCGAGAGTTCCCACCGAATCCATGTTGGAAGCGATGATGGGTATGCCCTCGAAGGTGTGCCCGCTGTGCCTGAAAGTGTAGGCGCGTTTTAAGTCGACCTTTTTGCGGCTGGTCAGGGTGGAACGTTTGGGGCGAATAAGGACGTCTTTAAAGTCCAGTTTGATTTCCGATTCTATTCTCATGGCATGGGGCAGGATGGCAGGTTGCGGGGAATCTTTCAAAGACAAAAAAAATCGGGGCCCGATTTTCATCGGGACCCCGATCAGTTCCAGTCACTCACTGGATTAGTTTGTAGGGAGCGTACAACCAAGGAAAGCAGTTCCGATCGGCGGCAGCCGACGCGGTTAGTAAATTATTGATTATTGGCAGGCTTCGCATTCTTCTCCATTCATGAGGGCTTCCAGGCTGCAGGACCGTGGATTCGCATCTTCCTCTCCCGAAGCCGGTGCTTCATTTCCGATGGTAGCCATATTGCCGCGTATTTCTTTTTTCACGCTTATGGTGGCTTTCTCGATATTGGATGCGCCCAGGGTGCGCAGGTAGTAGGTGGTTTTGAGGCCTTTGTGCCAGGCTGCGCGGTACATGTGGGAGAGGCTTTTCAGGTCCGGTTTGCCCAGAAAGAGATTCACCGATTGGGACTGGTCGATCCATTTCTGCCGACGCCCGGCGGCCTCGATGAGGAATTTGTAGGGAATATCAAATGAGGTCAGGTATTTTTGTTTCACCTCTTCCGGTATCCCATCGATGCTGGCCAATTCGCCGTCGAAATACTTGAGCATGTCGAGCATTTCCTGATTCCACAGGTCGCGTGCTTTGAGTTCGCGCACGAGGGAGGCGTTGAGGACGATGAATTCGCCCGACAGATTGCTTTTGACGAAGAGGTTTTTGTAGGATGGTTCGATGCAGGGGGTGCTGCCCATGATGTTCGAGATGGTGGCGGTGGGGGCGATGGCCAGGACGTTGCTGTTGCGCATGCCTTGTTTGGCGATCTTTTTGCGCAGCGGCGTCCAATCCAGCTTGCCGCCACGGGGAAGGTCGATTTTTACACCGCGGTTTTCTTCCAGCAGGTCGAGGCTGTCTTGCGGTAGAATACCGCGGCTCCATTTGGAGCCTTTGTAGGTGCTGTAGGTTCCTCGCTCGTGGGCCAAGTCGCTGGAGGCTTCGTAGGCATAGTAGGCGATGGCTTCCATGAATTCGTCGTTGAATTCGATGGCTTCATCGGAGGCGAATGGGAGGCCTTTTTTATAGAGGGCGTTTTGCAGGCCCATGATCCCGAGACCGATGGGGCGGTGGCGCTGGTTGGAGGTTTTGGCGGGGCCTGTGGGGTAATAATTGATGTCTATGACATTGTCCAGGGCCCGCACCGCGATGCTTACGGTGGCGCGGAGTTTTTTCAGGTCCAGTTGTCCATCCTGGTCCAGATGATTTTCCAGCACAATGGAACCGAGGTTGCAGACGGCCGTTTCCTCCTCGTTGGTATTGAGGGTGATTTCCGTGCAGAGATTGGAACTGTGGATGACTCCAGTGTGGTCTTGTGGGTTGCGGATATTGCAGGGGTCTTTAAAAGTGATCCAGGGATGGCCGGTTTCAAAAAGAAGGGTCAACATACGTTTCCATAAATCGATGGCCGGAACCTTTTGGCCGTAAATTTCGCCTACTTCCGCCTTGGCCTCGTATTCCATGTAGCGCTGCTCGAATGCCTTGCCGTAGAGTTCGTGCAGGTCGGAGGCTTCGCTGGAGCGGAAGAGGGTCCATTGCTCCCGGTTCTCCATGCGTTTCATGAAGAGGTCGGGAATCCAGTTGGCGGTGTTCATGTCGTGGGTACGCCGCCGGTCGTCTCCGGTGTTTTTACGCAGATCGAGAAAGTCGTAAATGTCGTTGTGCCAGCTTTCCAGGTAGGCACAGCCGGAACCGCGTCTTTTGCCGCCCTGATTGACGGCCACCAGTTGGTCGTTGTGCAGCTTGAGGAAGGGGATCACGCCCTGGCTTTCTCCGTTGGTTCCCTTGATGTGGCTACCGGTGCCGCGGACGGCGGTCCAGCTTCCCCCCAGGCCCCCGGCCCATTTCGAGAGGAAGGCGTTCTCCGCAATGCCCCGGATCATGATCGATTCTATATTGTCGTCGACTTTGTAAAGGTAGCAGGAGGAGAGCTGCGAATGGCGGGTGCCGCTGTTGAATAGGGTCGGGGTGGAGGAGCAGAAACGGCGGCTTTTGTAGAGATTGTATAGTTTGATGGCCCATTCCTCGCCCGCATCTTTTTCCCCCATAAAGAGGCCCATGGAGACCCGCATCCAGAACATTTGAGGCGTTTCCAGGCGGCGGGGTTTTTTGCCCGTTTTGTCGATGATGAGGTAGCGGTCGTAGAGGGTCTGAATGCCCAGGTAGTCGAAATCGAGATCGGCCGAGGGGTCGATGGCACTGGCCAGTTTGTCCAGGTCGCGCTCGAGCATTCGTGGGTCGAGCCGTTCGATGCGGACGGCTTCTTCGATATAGCCTTTAAAACGCAGCCGATGGCAATCCTTGAGCGCTTCCAGTCCGTCATTGAGGATGTCCCAGGCGAGCACTTCTTCGTAGATGAAGGTGAGCAGGATGCGCCCGGCGAATTTGGCGAAATCGGCGTCCCTCTCAATGAGAGTCTTGGCATTGAGGATGATTGTCTTTTTCAGGTCTTCCTCGTCCATTTCGGAGTAGATGGAGCGGCGCAATTCGGCTTCGATCTCCTCCGGGGTGAGGCAGAGGTCGAGCCCGATCATGCCGAATTCGATCCGTTTTTGCAGTTCGCGACCGTTCCAGAAAAAGGTCTCCCCGTCGGCTCTTTTGACCACGATCATGGAGTCCTGTCGCTTTTCTTCAGCAACTTCCTCATCCTCGCTCAGTTCCCGTAAACGAGACCGATGGGCACGGTAGAGGATGTAGGCTTCGGCCACTTTGAAGTGGCCCTGGCGCATGAGTTCCTCCTGCACGATATCCTGCAAATCCTCGATGTGGATGAAAGCCTGGCCCAGACTACGCACCCGCTCGCTCGCCGCATGAGCCACCCCGATGGCGGGATTGGAGTCCATATCGTTGGAGAGGAATGCTTTGCGAACTGCGATCTCAATTTTGTCGACCGCCCAGGGGACCACCTGGCCGTTGCGTCGAATCAACCGGACCGAGTGCTGAGCGGTTGGAAATGGCGGGTTTGTGTTGCTGGCGTGGGACCGGCGGAAGACCATGCTTTTGGCCACGTCGTGGGCTTTGAGGGATACCAGCGCTTTTTCAATGAGCAGGTAGATTTCGTTCTCGGTCAGGTTTTCTTTCGATTCCAGAGCCAACAACCGGCCGACCTCGCGGGCTACAGAGGCGACAAATTCCTGGTTTTGCTCGGTGAAGATATTCTCTTGCTGGCGGGAGAGCATCAAGTCGGTCAGGGCATGGCCGATGGTATCCGCCACTTCGGCCAGATCGAACTCCTTTTCCACACCGCCCACATCGACTGTGATATCGGGTTGGACGAGGCGCTCGTTGAGGAGCACGTCCCGCCAGCAAAAACGCGGTTTTTCGTTTTTAGGAGTGGTCGTCAGTCGTTTCAGTTCGAGGTCTTCTTGCAGAGAAATATGGCGGATCATTATTCTTTAGGTTGGGCGTTTGGGGGT
>JAJFLT010000291.1 GCA_021772555.1 Opitutales bacterium
CTTCGTTCATGCCGCCCAGTCTCAAGAAGGGTGCCGAAAGTGCCAGCCAACTTCAAATGCGTCACATCCATGTGACTACTCAACAAACACATCATCAACGAAATACGACTTTAGACTGGCCGCTTAACTGGACAGTAGTGATTTCATATCTTTAACGATATACAACCTGATTATGCTATTTCATGCTTTCCCAATGATTCTAACTCAAACTATTCTAAAATAGTTAAATTACTCTCAGGGAAAAACCGAAACACAGATAATCTGTCCAATAGTGCTCGAAAAACAATTTCCGTATCCGTGTTCATCCGTGTAATCCGTGGTTATAGAAAACATTCGCGTTGATTAGCGGTTTTATTTTGTGAAACACCGCTTTAAACTTTAACTTTCAAATATCATGAAAAAACAACGCCTTGGAATCGACGGTCCATCCGTTAGTGCGATCTGCCTTGGAACCATGTATTTTGGCAACCAAACAGACGGAGAAACTTCTTACGCTATCCTCGACGATTACGTGGCCGCCGGGGGTTCTTTTCTCGATACGGCCAACTGTTATGCGGCCTGGGCGCCCGGGTTCAACGGCGGAGAAAGTGAAACCCTCCTCGGCCAATGGCTGCGCGACCGCCATAATCGTGAGGAAATGTTCATCGCTACTAAATCCGGTTTTGGTTATTCCGGTGTCGAGCCTGGACTCCGCGCAGATCAAATTGAATGCGAGTGTGAGAGTAGCCTGCGGCGGTTGGGCATCGAAACCATCGACCTATTTTACTCCCATTGGGATGACCGCAATTCCCTTATTGAGGAGCGCATGAAAGCTTATGACAAACTCGTCAAAAAAGGAAAGGTTCGCTACATCGGAGCCAGCAACCACCGCGCCTGGCGGATGGAGGAAGCCCGCGCTCTCTGCCAATCCCTGAACCTGCCCCCCTACTGCTGCATCCAGCAAAGATACACCTACCTGCACCCCAAGCCGGGTTTGAATTTCGATCCCCAGGTCGCCGCCAATGAGGATCTGCTCGACTTCTGCCGAAACAAAGGAGTCGCCCTGCTAGCCTACACTCCGCTACTCAAAGGTTCCTACTCCAGAGTTGATCGACCGTTACCCGAAACTTATAAAAACCCGACCAACGACACGCGACTAGCTATTTTGAAAAGTGTGGCCGTTGAGTTAGGTGTAACTGAAAATCAATTGGTTCTGGCTTGGTTAATGCAACAAGATCCGCCCGTCATACCCGTCGCTGGTGCAAGCGATATTAACCAACTACGGGAAAACCTGGCCGCGCTCGACCTGCAACTTTCTGTGGAGCACTTGGAGAAACTCAACCTCGCGGGAACCGTTAGCGAGTTTTGAACTAAAACCTATCTCAAGTCCCCGCAATCAAACGAACATTCAGCCCGGGCCTTGCATCGCCGTAGGAATAACGGTATCCGCCTCCGCCTGAGTCCTGCTCGCCGCTTCCGCTTTTTTCCGTCCCCGGCTTTTTCTGATGCGCACCGAAACGACTTTGTATTCAGGGCAAAGGGCCTCCGAACAATGCTCATCGGAAGTAATTTTATTGAGCATGATCTCGGGAAAGTGAAAAGTGGAACTTAGAATTCCCGGTTTCACCTCATCGGTTATTCTGGCCCGTAAATCCACTTTCCCACGGGCCGATTCCACACAGACCATGCCGCCGTCCTCGATGAAGTTATCGGCCGCGTCACCCGGATGAATCAAAAGCACATCCTCTTTCAGTAATTCGACATTGCCCGTCCGCCGGGTCATAACGCCCGAATTGTAATGCTCCAATTCCCGATTCGTCGTTATGATATAGGGAAAATCCTTGCCGAAGTTTTCGATTTCCGCAGATTCCTTGAATTCGATGAAATGAAACTTTCCTTTGCCACGTTTGAATTCATCGATGTGGAGCATCTTTGTATCGCTGCCATCCTCCAGCACGGGCCATTGCCGGCCGTTCTCGCCCAGGTTTTCCCATTTGGTCCCTTTGAAAAATGGCACGATTTGGGAAATCTCCTCCAGCATGCCTTCCGGCGTGTAATCGGTTTGCGCATAACCCATCCTGTTCATAATATCGACAATGATTTGCCCGTCGCTCCGGCATCCTGCAATCGGCTCAACCACTTTATTGACCCGTTGAATCCGCCTCTCCCCATTGGTGAAAGTGCCGCTCTTTTCCAGAAAAGAAGCGCCCGGCAAAATAACGTCCGCCATCTTCGCGGTTTCAGTCATAAACAATTCCTGTACCACGAGCAGGTCGAGATTACCTAACGCTTTTTTCACTTTTTGCGTATTGGGATCGGTCTGCACCACATCCTCGCCGATGATCCATAACGCCTTCAAATCTCCCGCAATGGCCGCATCGAACATCTCCGGAATTTTATAACCTACATGGCGGGGCAGCGTGGCCCCATAAAATTCATTGTAACGCTGGTTGATGGCCTCATCAGTAACGTCCAGATAACCCGCACCCTGATGCGGCTGGCAACCCATGTCGGCCGCTCCCTGCACATTGTTCTGGCCCCGCAAAGGATTCACACCAGCCCCTTTTTTACCGATATTTCCCGTTATCATGGCCAGGTCCGCAATGAGCATAATGGCGAACGTACCCTGCGAATGCTCCGTCACCCCCAGCCCATGAAACTCCATGGCCGCCCCCGCACTGGCGTAGGCCATGCTGGCCGACCGCACCAACTCCTTATCCACACCCGTTAGCTCCGCCAATGCGTCGATATCGAGCTTGAGGATTTCCTCCTTCATCTCCTCGTAACCCTCGCAAC
Organism: Opitutales bacterium; assembly: GCA_021772555.1. Taxonomy (GTDB): domain Bacteria; phylum Verrucomicrobiota; class Verrucomicrobiia; order Opitutales; family UBA2987; genus JAJFLU01. Next base: position 2,776 of record JAJFLT010000291.1, read on the forward strand.
GGCTATCGATAAACTGCTGATCCTCCAGCCCTTCTTTGATAATGAAGTAGAGCATCATGTTGAGGAGGGCGACATTCGTGCCCGGTCGCAATTGCAGATTGTATTGAGCGTATTTGGACAATTCGATTTTTCTCGGATCCACGATAATCATGGTGGTCCCCTTCATGGCCGCCTGCCTCATTTTCGCTCCGGTCACCGGATGCGCGTCGGTCGGATTCGCTCCAATGATCAACATGCAATCGGTATGCTCGATGTCGTCGATGGAATTGGTGGCCGCTCCGGTCCCGAAAGCGCGCTGCATACCCAGCGCCGTGGGTGAGTGGCAGACCCGCGCGCAGCAATCGATATTGTTCGTCCCGACGACCGAACGGATGAATTTTTGCATGAGGTAATTTTCCTCATTGGGTGTCCGCGCGCAGGAAATACCGGCAATCGCGTCGGGGCCTTTTTCCGCTTTGATGGACTGAAACTGTTCCACCATGAAATCGTAGGCCTCATCCCAGCTAACGCTCTCGAAGTTCCCGTTGCGTTTTATCATGGGGCTGCGCAAACGATCCGGGTGATCATAGAACTTGAAGGCATAACGTCCTTTCAAGCAAGTGTGGCCGTTATTCGCCTCTGCGTCGAAAGGTGCTTGAATGGACAGTATTTTATCGCCCCTCGAAGCGACCTCCAGATTGCAGCCGACCCCACAATAAGTGCAAACGGTGCGGGTCTTTTTATCGGCATGAATGGCCTTGGACTGGAAGACATCGGAAATGGCGGAGGTCGGGCATGCCTGCGAACAAGCGCCGCAGCTCACGCAATCCGAATCCATGAAAGACTCGTCAAACCCCTTGATGATACGGCTGTCAAACCCGCGCCCGGCCATGTTGAGAACAAACTGACCCTGCACCTCATCGCAGGCGCGCACACAGCGATAACAATTGATGCACTTCGACAAATCGGAAGTCATGTAGGGATGAGCCAAATCTTTCTCTCGGTGTAAATGCGTTTTGCCCTCGGGATAGCGTACTTCGCGAATACCCACCCGGGCCGCCACCGTTTGCAATTCGCAATTTCCATTCACCTCACAAGTAAGGCAGTCCAAAGGATGGTCCGTTAATACCAATTCGATGATATTTTTCCTCAAGCGTTGCACGTTATCCGAATCCGGATAAATGTAGCTCCCTTCCATCATGGGAGTATGGCAGGCGGCCAGGGTTTTGGCCTTTCCGCCGCGCTCCAGTGCCACATCCACGCTGCATACCCGGCAAGAACCAAACGGTTCCAGATTAGGAGCATCGCACAATGTCGGAACGGCATCCGCCCCATGATTCCTTTTCACGAAGGACAACAAAGTCTCACCGTTATCATAAGTAAACGGCCGGTCGTTGATATAGGCAATCTTGCTCATCTTGGAGGAACCTCAATTCGTCTGTTCAAAGTATATTTTCAAGTCTCCGGCGAAATACTCAAGCGCGTTTTTAACGGGTAACGGAATACCCCCGCCGTGCGCGCAGAGGGAACCCGCCTCCAGAGTGTGCAAGAGGTCGTCGAACAATTCGCGGTCGATCTTAAAGTCCGACCCAACGGTGTTGGCTTTTTGCAGTAACTCATGAGCTCGGGTCGTCCCCAACCTGCAAGGGAAACATTTCCCGCAGCTCTCATAGGCTGCAAAATCAAAAAGATGCTCCAGATAATCGATCATCGGGAATTCCTTTGGAATGCACACAATGGAAGCATGTCCGAGCAAAAATCCCTCTTGTGAAAAAGACTCAAAATCGACACTCAAGTCATCAATTTTTTCCACCGGAACCATTCCCCCCAACGGCCCGCCGATGTGCATGGCTTTGACCGGCGATCCGAACCCGCCGCCCAAGTCGTTCACCACAACGGAAAGTGCGGTGCCCATTTCAACTTCGCATAGGCCGGGATTTTTAAAAAAACTATCGAGGCAAACCAACTTGGTCCCGCTCGATTTTTCCGTGCCCAGAGCGCGGTAGGTTTCGCCACCGTTTTTCAGGATATAATGCAACGCGGCCAGCGTTTCCACATTACTCACAATGGTCGGTTTATTGAACAATCCCTGCTGCGCCGGGTAAGGCGGTCGCGTCCTCACCTCCGGCCGCTGTCCCTCGATCGAGTTGATCAATGCGGTCTCTTCCCCGCAAATGTAGGAACCCTGCGCCCTAATGATTTTCAGGTCGAAATCGAAACCGCTCCCCAGGATATTCTCTCCCAGCAGATCATGGACCCTCAGTTCATCAATGGCCTCCTGCACGATGTCAACGGCCTCGGGGTATTCCGCCCTTATGTATACGATGCCCCAGTTGGCGTGCGTCGCATAACCGGCCATCAACATCCCGAAAAGGACGGAGTGCGGTCGTTGCTCCAATAAATAACGGTCGGAATAAGCGCCTGGATCACCCTCGTCCGCATTGCAAATGATGAATTTGGCGTCTCCCGCCGCATTCCGGCACGACTCCAGTTTAAAACCCATGGGAAACCCCGCTCCCCCGCGCCCCCGCAGTTGCGATTTTTTAATTTCCTCCAGAATCTCCGACGATTCCTTATTGAGCGCATCCCGGAGCACCGCATAATGGTCATCAAACCCTTCGAATTCAGCCGTCAACACCGGCCTGCCCAGTGCCCTCACGCTGTATTGGTCCCGATTGTGTTCACCTTCTTTGTCGGTTAAAATTTGGGCGATTTCCTGCTCACTCTTAGCCGAGTAATTCTTCCCCTTGAAGTTGAAGGCTCCATTCTCGTGACAACGCCCCAGGCAAGTCATATGTCCAATTTCATTTTCGTTGAAGTGGTTCTTCAACTCCGCCGCCACGGCCTCTTGCCGGCCCGCGCAAAGACACGCCGTCCCATTGCATAGATAGACTTTTTTGCCCTTGTTTTCGGGCTTCATGAAATCGTAAAAAGTGGCCGTTCCGTAGGTGTTTGCCTTACCCATGAGAAATTCGCCGGCCAGCCGCTCCAACTCTTTTAGTGAAGGCGTCCCATCAGGCAAAGCGGCCTCTCCCATCCTCGCGAAAAGGTTGTCCACGACACCTTTTCTGCCGGATAATTCACTCAGGTTTCTAGGCATGGTTGATTAACCCCAAAGTTTCATAAAACCGCAGATTACACAGATAAATGCAAATAAAGAAAATACCTCTGAAGTGTTATTCAAAAAAAAATCCGTGTAATCCGTCCGTAGTTAAAAATGTGCTTTGATCTCTGTTTGGCAACTATCTGCGTAATCTGTGGTTGAATAATGGGAAACCATACAGCTTCATTTTTCAATTTCACGCAGACTCCGGTGAAAGGCTGGTTTTTGACTTGGAATATTTTCGCCCCCGGGACCGGCTGGTCACAATCCTTTGCCCCCCGCTGTAAAGGTTGAACCGGCCATTACGCAAGAACCCGATTAAAGTAAGGTTGAAAGTAGAGGCCACCTCCACCGCCAGGCTGGAGGGTGCCCCCACTCCGGCCACCACGGGAATTCCCGCCGCCAGAGCCTTTTGCAAAATCTCGAAACTGGTTCGCCCGCTGACCAGCAGCAAACACTCATGAAGCGGCAGGCGGTTTTCCCGCAACTGCGAACCGATCACCTTGTCCACGGCGTTGTGGCGGCCCACATCTTCCCGCAACACCACCAGATCGCCCCCCGGATCAAACAATGCGGCCCCGTGCAACCCACCGGTGGCCGCGTATCCCGGTTGATTCCGCTGCAGGGAGGCGGGCAGCGTTTTGATAACCTCGTTCGCAAAAACCGGTTGATCCGCCGGAGGCGCTTTCAAACCCGCCAGGTTGAGCGCCTCCAAAGACGCTTTCCCGCAAACACCGCAACTGGACGTCGTGTAAAAATGCCTTTCCAATCGCTTCAGGTCAACCGGCACTTCCGGCTTCAGTTCCACGCAAACCGATTGCCCTGCCCCCTTTTCGTCGTTCTGATCCTCAAGACCGGAAATTTCAGCGATTTGATCGTAATCGGTGATGATTCCCTCGGTTAATAAAAAACCGCTCGCCAGGTCAAAATCCTGACCCGGCGTACGCATGGTTATGGAGATACTCCGCCGGATATAGTTACCGGAGCGTTCATAACCCAGTTTGATTTCCAGCGGTTCCTCGACGGCCAGCGCATCGGTCAAAACCCGTGTGCCCTGTCGCTGGAATTTCTTTACCGTAACGACTTTTGTTTCCCTGCCAATCAGTCCAGACTAGGGAAAAGGAGTCGCTTTTCAAGCAAAGGATTTGCCTCTCTTGCGCATTCCGCTAGATGTCGATGACATCATCATCGGAGCGGAGGGGAGAAGCCTTCCGGGAGGAACGCTTCACTCTCACCGCCCTCTTGCCCCCCAATATGAGGTTGCCGAATAGCGAAGTCAGGCTCATGACCAAAGCGCCCCACAGAGCCGCCGGGAGCGAAACCACCACGAATCCCTCCACCAGGAATCCGGCCAGCAACAGCAGCATGGCGTTAATCACCCAAAGCCCAAGCCCGAGAGTGAGAACGATGAAAGGGATCGTAAAAAGCAACAGCAGAGGTTTCAGGAAAACATTGAGAACGCTCAATACGATCACCACCATCAGCAGCGTCAAACCATCATCGTAATGAATGCCGGCGGAAGTATGCGAGGCGATGACCACGCCCAAAGCGGCCACAAGCCCGTTCTGTAAATGTTTTTTCAATGAGTTGTTCTTCAATCGGGTAAAAGGATTCCAGGTCCTCTCAGGCGCGTCTCCTGGAAAGACTGATATGCAACTGAAAACAGCCGGGCGCCCGCCCTATTGCATCAAACGGTGCCTTCCGAGAGAAACCTTCTTGTCGGGGTCGTCGGAATCTTTGAAAATAAAATTTACCCAGAATTTAAATGGCGGTTTTATGACGCGCCCGCTGGTCAGATACTGGTGGCCGCCACCACTTGTGAGCCTCAGGGTAACCCGCTCGTCCCGATCCTTTCGAGCGATATTCTCATACCTCAGAATAGCCGTATTAAAAACGGGTTTGATCACTTTTTTTTCCTTATCCAGAAAATAAAGCTCAAAATGACCATCGACGATCCGGAGGTTCACAAACTCTTCCTCACGCGGAACATAGATACCCAATTCCGGCATTGTGCCCTCATCATCGTCACTATCCGTTTTATCCTGCGCAGGCAGGGCGGAAACTCCCGATAAGAGGACCATCACGGATAATAAACGAAAAAAATTTGCTCGAAAAATTGAGGTCAAGATTTTCATGGCTAAATGAGGTGTTGTTTAGTTGTTGAGAATGACTGTTGATTTCAAGCTAACACAGGAACTTCTTTTCCACAACGCTATTTTATTGCGGTATTTTGAAGGACCATGGAACCACCGTCTGGGTTCCCCTGGAATGCGCCGGAGATCATCAGTGTTCAGGATTTTTCTTTCGCTTGTATTTTTTCCTTTAATTGCTTCCACCTGCCCACACGCTCGGCAATACCCGTCTCCGCTCCCGATGCTTTTGGCTGGTAGAATTTTCGGGGCTTTTCCATGTATTCCTGGCCGGAAATGGCCTCGGGGTAATTGTGACTGTAACGATAATCTTTCCCATGCCCGAATTCCTTGTTGGTTTTTGTGCTGGCATCCCGCAGGTGAAGCGGAACCTTCTGCAATTCTCCCTCCCGCAAAGCTTTTTTTGCATTCCCGATGGCGGCACAGGCGCTGTTGCTTTTGGGCGCCGTGGCCAGATAGATGACGGCATGGGCCAGGTTCAGCTCGCATTCGGGTAGCCCGATCACATCGCAAGCCTGAAAAGCCGCCACGGCCAACGGCAGAGCCTGGGGATCGGCCAGCCCCACGTCCTCCGAGGCCAGAATGACCAGACGCCGTGCGATAAAACGCGGGTCCTCGCCCCCGGCCAGCATCTTGGCCAGCCAATAGAGGGCCGCGTCCGGGTCACCGCCCCGCATACTTTTGATAAAAGCTGAGGCCGTATCGTAGTGTTCATCCTCATTGGCATCGTAGCGGATTTGCCTTTCGCGGGCGAAAACGGCAACGTCATCGGTCGATAATTCGGCTCCCTTTTCCAGAGTCACAACAAGAGTTTCGAGGGCATTCAAAGCCCGGCGCATATCGCCATCGCTCAATTGGGCCAAACCCATGAGGACTTTGTCATCCGCACGGCACTCATATTTCCCCAAACCGTTCTCGATATCCACCAGAGCCTTTTGCAGGACTTGCACCGTCAATTCGGGAGCAATTGGTTGCAGCCTAAACAAATGGCTTCGGCTCAGTAGCGGGGCGATTACATAAAACCCCGGATTGTGGGTTGTCGCCCCGATCAGCCGGATATTTCCCTGCTCGACATCGGGCAACAGCAAATCCTGCTGGGCTTTGTTAAAACGGTGAATCTCGTCGATAAAAAGAATGACCCTCTCCTCCGGGCGGCTGCGGGCATATTTAAGAGTGTCCCGCAATTCCGCCACATTGGACATGACCGCGTTCAGCCGTATGAACCTGCTGCGGGCTTCCCGGGCGATGACTTCGGCCAGGGTTGTTTTTCCGCACCCCGGCGGCCCATATAAAAGAATGCTGCCAAAAGAGTCGGCCCGGACCAACCGGGGCAGCAGGCAATCCGCACCCAGAATATGATCCTGCCCCAGAACATCCTGCAGGCATCTTGGGCGCATCCTCAAAGCCAAAGGCCGGATGATTTCTTCAGAAACAATCTCTCCCTTCTCCCGGCCCGGGCCAGAAAAACCAGCCTTTTTCGATCCCACTGAGGAACTACCGAAAAGAAAGGTTTGCGATGATTCCTCCACGCTTTCGATACTGCCACGGAAGGAAACTTGCTGGCAAGCAGGATTGGGTCTACACATGGGAAACAGAAATCAGGGGAAAAAACAGTGGAGAAGGTGTCAGTGTTCGGGTTTCAGGACTCAAGCCCGACACCTCTTCTCTCCTCCCCTCCCTCCCACTCCCTGACACCCGAAACC